>JBJEVP010000051.1:0-3515 GCA_051884475.1 Candidatus Spyradosoma sp. | reverse complement strand
GCCCCGCTTCCCGCCTCCCCGCTCGCGCTCGACTGAGCGCGCGCGGGAAAAAATCGAAGCATTTCCCGCTTTTCAAGAGGCGGGGACGGGCATTATGCTTTGTGGGAGACGTAAAAATTCATGCAGAATCTTTCGAGCAGTCCATTGCGCCTACGGGAACGCCTCCGCGAAAAGCTGGAGGCGAGAATCGAAGCGATCCCGCTCTTCAACGTGCTGCTGATCGCCGTGCTGCTGACGCTGACGGGATCGAGCTTCATCTTCGCGCCGGGCATCGCGGTCGCGCTCGGCGACGGAGGCTCCTCGGGAACTTCGGTGGACGACGCGGCGCGGCTGGTCCTGCCGGGCGCGCGAACGCCTCTCGCGGGCGCGGCGACTTCGTCGGTGCTGACGGTGAAGAGCGACAAGATGTTCATCTACTCCGGGCATATTTACGATGATCTCGAGGCCGTCTTCGCGCGCATGGAGGCGCCGGAGTCGGGATCGCGCGGCACTCTGCTGCTGAAGCTCGATCGCGCGGTCAGCGTGCAGGGGCTTTTCCGCATCGCGGAGCTCGCCGGAAAGGCGGGCTTCGACGCGCTGCAGGTCGCGGGCGAATCTCCGTCCCCGCGTCCGGAGACGCCGCGCTGATTCGTTTTTTTTGCGAAAAAAAAAGGAGCGCGACGGACGCATGACATCATTGAATCCCGTGGGGGTGGCGTTGTTTTCGCTGGTCGCACTGTGGCTCGCGCGGACGTGGCTGCGCGACGCGCGCGAGTATCCGCAGGGCGGCGGGCTCCCGGGCGCGTCGCGTTGTCCGGCGCGGGCGGTCGTCGTCGCCGTCGCGGGAACGCTCGCGCTGCTCGCTCTCGAAACTTGGGGGGAAATCCGGCTCGGCGTCGCGGACGCGCAGAAGGACGTCTCCTGGCTCGCGCTGCCGATGTTCGCGGCGGCAGCGTTCACGGAGGAAGTGATCTTCCGCGGCTACCTGGTGGTCGAACGCCGCGGGAACGCCGTGAAATGGGCGAGCGCGGTCGCGTTCTCGCTGCTCTTCGCGCTTCTGCACGACCATCTTTGGCATTTCGAGATGCCGGCGGACCGCTCCGCGGGAACGTTCGCCGCGCTGCGGGAAGGCTTCGCGACGGATTTTTCCGCGAAGGCCGTGTTTTCGACGGTCTTCATCTTCGCGGGGTCGCTCTGGTTTTATTTCGTGCGCTTCTTCAGGTGGAATCCGCACGCGTCTCTGGCGGCTCCGGTCGCGGCGCACCTCGCGAAGAACCTCGCCGTCTTCTTCGTCAAACTCGCGCAGGGGCACGTCACGACTCTGTTTTAATTTGCGTTCCCGCGCGGGCGGCAGGTATCCTCTGAAACAGATTTTTTCCTATGATTAAGAAACTGATGGTCGTGTTTTTCGGGCTTTTCGCGGCGCTGATTGTGCTCGTCGTGGTCCTGCTTTCGGGAAAAATGCTTCTGCTGAGGAGTCCCGACGGGAAAACGGTCTATGAGCTCCGTCTTCACGAGGGGCGATTTCAGCACGCGCTGCGCCACGGGGGCGTCCAGCTCTTTTCCTGGTCCGACGTCGCGCTGGAGGACGAGGGCGGGGTTCCCTTTTCGCCGACTCGGCTCGGCGTGGCCCGCAGCAACGCGAAGACGGGAGAGTTCGAAATCGAAGGTTTTCCCGGCGACATCCGCCTGTTCGTGCGCGTCACGGATTCGTTCGTCGCGAGCGCGTTTTACGGGCTGCCCTCGGGCAAGACGGTCGAGCTCGTGGAGCTGAAGCCGGAGGAGGGCGCTCTGGGCGCGCGCTTCAGCGACGCCGCGCTCGAGGGCATGGACGAAGCGCTCGTCGCGCGGCCGTTCATCTTCATCGCTCCGAAGGCGGACGGCGGGGACACGTTTCTCGTCTATCACCACACGGAATCGGTCAAAAACGCGCGCCCGCGCTTCATTTACGACCAGAGCGAGCTTTCGTCGGTGAACTTCAACGCCAAGACGCTCTACCACGAGAGCGTGAAGGACGGGCTTCTGCACGTGCTCTATTTTTCGGATTCCCCCGTGCTGCTGCGCGAGATTTACGAGGCCGGGCTGCCGTCCGACCCGTTCCCGACGCTCAGGCAGGACTCCGCCGTCTCCGCCGAATGAACGTCTTCCCACAGAGTCCGGGCCGCGGGAATCCCGCCGCGCCGCGCGCGGAGTGGATCAACTGCCTCACGGGAATACGGGGCGCGATCGACGTTTTTCCCGCGGAGATTGCGGCGCCGGACGGTTCTCCGGGCGTCGCGTTCCGCTTCGGCGCCGACGGCGGGATCGAAATCGTGCCCGACTTCCGTTCCCGCGAAATTTTTCTCGGGGAAAAACTCATGCTCGGCTCCGAAAAGCTCGAAGAGGAAGTTCCCGTGATCCTGCGCATGGGCCGGCGTCTGCTCGCGCTCTGCGTCGTGCGTTCCCGCGCGTCCGGCTGGGCCGAGCGCTACCGCTTCCCGCTCTGGACGCTTTTCGAGGCGGAGACTTTCGAGGCGGTGGAGACCGTGCGCTCGCCCGCGGACGTTCCCGCCGCGATGAAGCGCAACGGGCTCGCGCCGGAGGAATGCCTCGTTTCGCCTTACGGGCTGACGGTAGCGGTCGCGTTCCCGCGCGTCGCCGATCTGTTCCTCGGGAACGCCGACGACGGGGCGCGGCCCGAAAAATCCTGACTTCCGCTTTCCCGTTTCCTGAATCTTCATCCTTTCATCTCATCATGTCCGCACACGCATCACTGAAAAAAATTCTTTCTCCGTCCATTCTCGCGGCGGACCACGCCGCGCTCGCCGAAGGGCTGGACGTCGTCCGCGAAAACGGTCTCGAGTGGATTCATCTCGACATCATGGACGGGAACTTCGTGCCGAACATCTCGTTCGGTCCCGGCGTCGTCAAGGCGCTGCGCGCCCGCGACTCGAAACTGTTCTTCGACACGCACCTGATGCTCGTCCGTCCGGACAGATACGTCGAAAAATTCGCCGAAGCGGGCGCGGACCTCATCACCGTGCACGTCGAGCCGGATTTCCCGAAGCTCGAAACGCTGCGGCGCATCCGCGCGCTGGGCAGGCAGGCGGGAATTTCCCTGAATCCGGACACGCCCGTCGAGGCGCTGACGCCGTATCTCGACGAGACGGACCTCGTGCTCGTGATGTCCGTGTTTCCGGGCTTCGGCGGGCAGAAATTCATCGCCGACGTGCTGCCGAAAATCGAAAAGCTCGCGCAGTGGCGGCGGGAACGCGGCGGAACGTGGCGCATCGAGGTGGACGGCGGCGTGGACGCGACGACGGGACCGCTGTGTCTCGCCGCGGGAGCGGACACGCTCGTCGCGGGAACGGCGTTCTTCAAGGCTCCCGACAAACGCGCCTTCGTCGCCGCCCTCACTTCCGGGGACACGGCTCCGTAGTCGCTCCGCGAATCGTCTCAAAGGAAAAATCCGAGGAAAGGAAAGACTGAGGGCATGGCTGAAGAAAAAATCATTTACACGATGTCGCGGCTCTCGAAGGGATTCGAGAAAAAGCCGA
>JBJEVP010000050.1:10481-13998 GCA_051884475.1 Candidatus Spyradosoma sp. | reverse complement strand
CGTCGCCGGCGTCGAACGCGATTTCGGCGGCCGCCGCCAGGGCACGCTTTTCTGATCAGGGCGCGTAGGCCATCGCGACGGTTTCGAGGTCGCGTATGAAGCGCTCCCGCGCGGACGGCGGGAGCGGCGCGTTCCCGTGAACGAGCGGGACGAGACGCTGGCGCGGAAATCCCGCGTGGTAGGGCGGGTGAAGGTGCTCCGCGGAGTCCCGCGTGAATCCGTGGCGCTCGTAGAAGCGCAGTCGGCGAAGCGTGAGTTCGTCTTCGGGAGGTTCGATTTCGAGGACGACGGGCGAGTTCGGAGTCTCGCCGACGAAGGCGTCGAGAATCGCGCCGCCGAGTCCGTTCCCGCGCTCGCCCGGCGCGGTCGCGAAATATTCGACGTAGCGGCAGTGCCCGAAGTTCCAGAACACGAGAATCGCGCGCGCGGAATTTTCGTCTCCGTAGAGCCGCGCGACGCAGCGCGGGTCCCGGAAGGCGCCTGCCCAGTCGCGGCGTTCCCGCCGTTCCTCGAACGGGAACGAGGCTTCGAAGATTTCCATGAACGCGGGAACGCAAGGGGCGTCGGGCGAAGCGACGCGCGTGAAGAGCGGCGGAGGATTCGCGGCGTCAGGCATCGGCGGCGGCGTCCTTTCTCAGCGCCTTTTCGCGTTCGGCGAGCGTCGGGTGCGAATAGAAGAACGCGCTGTAGAGCGGGTGCGGCGTGAGGTTGCCGAGATTTTTTTCGTGAAGCTTGCGCAGCGCGGAAATCAGCGGTTCGGGAGAGCCTTCGGCCTCCTTCGCGAAGGCGTCGGCCTCGTATTCGTGCCTGCGCGAAAAATGATTGGAGAGCGGCGAAATCCAGAACGTGACGAGCGGCGCGATCTGCGAGAGCAGCAGGAACGCGGGAACGATCATCAGCCCCGGCGCGAATTCGAATCCGAACGCGGTGAAGAATCGCTCCTGCCCGAGCAGCCAGCCGACGAAGGCGAACGCGGCGAGCCCGATGAGCGAGGAGACGACGAGCCGCTTCGCGACATGCCCGCGTCTGGAGTGTCCGATTTCGTGCGCGAGCACGGCTTCGATCTCCTTCGTCGAGAGCTGTTCGACGAGCGTGTCGAACAGCACGATGCGCCGCCATTTTCCGAAGCCCGTGAAATACGCGTTGGAGTGTCCGGAACGCTTCGAGCCGTCGATGATTTCGATTTTTTTCGCGACGAATCCGCAGCGGTCGGCGAGGGCGACGAGCGCGTCGCGCAGCTCGCCTTCGGGCAGCGGCGAAAGTTTGTTGAACAGCGGAAGAATCAGCTTCGGGAAAAGAACGAGCAGCAGCAGCTGAAACGCGACGAAGAGCGCCTGCGCCCAGATCCACCACGTCCGCGGGAACGCGTAGCAGAACGCGAGAATCGCCCAGAGCAGCGGCGTTCCGATGACGATCCCGAGCACGACGCCTTTGATCTTGTCGGAAATCCAAAGCGCGGGAGCGGTTTTGTTGAAGCCGAACTGCGCTTCGACTCGGAACGTGGAATACCAGTCGAACGGCAGGTCAAGGAGTCCGAGAAGCGTCGAAACGCCGATCAGCACGACGCCTTCGCGCCACACGCGCGCCCAGCCGGAAAGCTCGTTCGTGAGCCCGACGAGCGTTCCCGCGAGGCCGAAGAGCGGCGCGAGCGCGGCGACGACGAGCACGAGCGTGAGCGCCGCGCCGAAGAACGTCTCGACGTTGCCGAAGTCGATTTTCCGCAGCGTGTAGGCGACGGATTTCCGGTAGGTCTCGGCGTCCACGACGCCGCGGAACGCCTCGGGAACGGCGCGGGAATTGCGCACGACTTCGCCGCGGTTCAGCGCGTCGAGCACGAATTCCGCCGTCGTCTTCGCGACGAGAAGAATCAGGAAAATGATCTGGAGTGAATTCATGGAGAACGGGGAATCGGAGTGCGAGTCGGGAATCGGCTTTCCTCGCGGTCAGCTCTCGCCGCCCGCCTTGCTCCTTTTTCTGAGAAGCAGAAAAACGAGCGCGGCGGCGACGACGGCCGCGACGGAAAATCCGATGGCGTGGCTGTATTCGTAGACTTTTTCCAGGAGCAGCTCCTTCGGCACGACGGAATGAAGATAATATCCGATGGCGGCGAGGACGACGTTCCACGCGCCCGCGCCGAGCGTGGTGTAGAGCAGGAACTTGGGAACGCTCATCCGCGAAAGTCCGGCGGGAACGGAAATGAACTGCCGCACGACGGGAACGAGGCGTCCGATCAGCGTCGCCAAGGCTCCGTATTTTTCGAAAAACGTCTCCGCGCGGCGGATCTTTTCCTCGTCCACGAGACAGAGGCGTCCGAGGCGGCTGTTCGCGAACTTATAGACGAACGGGCGTCCCAGCCAGCGCGCGACCGCGTAGTTGAACAGCGCGCCGAGATCCGCGCCGATCGTCGCGACGACGACCACGAGCAGCACGTTCATTTCTCCGGCGGCGGACTTGTAGGCCGCGGGCGGAACGACGACTTCGGACGGGAACGGAATGAACGAACTTTCGACCGCCATGAAGAGCGTGACCGTCCAATAGCTGATGTGCTCGAAGCACCATTCGATGAGAAACGCCATAGAATATGAAACTAAACGGTGGCGGGAGCGCTTCAGTTCAGCTTGTGGTTCATGTCGAGGCAGGGTTCCGCTTCGGTCGCCTCGCCGACGATCTTCGCGGGAACGCCGGCGACCGTCGTGTGCGCGGGAACGTCTTCGAGCACGACGGAACCCGCGCCGACCTTGGCGCAGGTGCCGATTTCGATGTTGCCGAGAATCTTCGCGCCCGCGCCGATGAGCACTCCGGAGCGCACTTTCGGGTGGCGGTCTCCGCGCGTTTTTCCCGTGCCGCCGAGCGTGACGGCGTGCAGAATCGAGACGTTGTTCTCGATGACCGCCGTTTCGCCGACGACGAATCCCGTGGCGTGGTCGAGCAGGATGCCGCAGCCGATTTTCGCCGCCGGATGGATGTCCACGGAGAACGTCTCCGAGACGTGGCTCTGCAGATAGTGCGCGATGTGCGGGCGCCCCGCGTTCCAGAAATGATGCGCGACGCGGTAGGCGGCGAGGGAGAGAAAGCCCTTGAACCACAGGAAGGGCGTGAGGACGGAATCGCAGGCCGGGTCGCGTTCGGCTGTCGCGCGCATGTC
This sequence comes from Candidatus Spyradosoma sp., assembly GCA_051884475.1. Lineage (GTDB taxonomy): Bacteria > Verrucomicrobiota > Verrucomicrobiia > Opitutales > UBA953 > Spyradosoma. The sequence continues at coordinate 10,853 of JBJEVP010000050.1, read as the reverse complement.
GTTCTGCGCCTGAATGAGAATGACGGGCGATTCCGCGAAGGCTTCGAGGGCGAGCGTGTTGAACGCGCGGTATTCCGTCTGCGTGCGCGAGAGCTTGTGTGCGATGCGCGCGGCGAGCGCGTCCGCGAAATTCTCGCGCATGAGAACGAAATCGTCGGCGACGTGCGCGATCAGCGGTTCCTCGCGCGCGATCCGCTCGGCTCTGCGGCGCATTTCCGCCCAGAGACTGATGTTCGCGTCAATGTCGTTCGTGCAGGTGTCTTTCATCTTTTTTTTTACGCAAAAGTGCTTTTTCGGCGTCCGCTTCCCGCGGGAGCGGCGGAACGGAGCGCGTCTTCGAAAAAAAACGCCGTACAATCAAAGCGCGAACGC
>JBJEVP010000050.1:0-10381 GCA_051884475.1 Candidatus Spyradosoma sp. | reverse complement strand
CTGCGGCCGACGCTCGCGGCGATCCGCGCGGGCAAGGACGTCGCCGTCGCGAGCAAGGAGATCCTCGTGCTCGCGGGGCGCTTCGTCACGGAGGCGGCGCGGGAACGCGGCGTGCGCATTCTGCCCGTGGACAGCGAGCACAACGCGATTTTTCAGTGCATCGGCTCGGAACCGCGGAAGCACGTGGACCGCATCATCCTCACGGCGTCCGGCGGAATCTTCCGCGATTCCACGCTCGAGGAAATGGCGAAGGCGCGCCCGGGCGACGCGCTGAAGAACCCGAATTGGGCGATGGGGCCGAAGGTCACCGTCGATTCCTCGACGATGGCGAACAAGGGGCTGGAGCTCATAGAGGCGACGTGGCTTTTCGGCGTGCCGCAGGAGCGGATAGACATCGTCGTGCATCCTCAGAGCATCGTCCATTCGATGGTGAAGTTCACGGACGGCTCCGTGCTCGCGCATCTCGCGCCGCCGTCGATGACGTTCCCGATTCAGAACTGCATTTTCCACCCGCGGCGCTTCGGCGGCGTCGTGCCGTCGCTGGACTTCACTCAGGCGCTGCATCTGGATTTCCGCGCGCCCGACTACGAAAAATACAAATGCCTGCGCCTCGCCCGCGAGTGTGCGCGCGCGGGCGGAACCGCTCCCGCGGTGTTCAACGCGGCGAACGAAGTCGCGGTCGAGGCGTTTCTGCGGGAACGCGTGCCTTATCTGGAAATTCCCGAAATCGTCGAGCGGACGCTTGCCTCGTTCCCGTCGCGCGAGCCGGAAAGTCTCGACGACGTGCTCGCGGCGGACGCGGAGGCGCGCGCGCGCGCTTCCGCCGCGCTCCGGCGATGATTTTTTTTCGGATTCGTGCCGTCGGGCTTCGTCCCGCGGCGCGGCGTCGCGTTCCCGCGTTCTCTTTCCCGCGTCGCCTTGACAAGGGCGGGCGGGGTCTGATTTAATTCGCACTTTCATTTTTTCCGCAATCCATGAACACGCTCCCTCGCATCGTCATCACCGGCGTCGGTCTCACCGCGCCGAACGGGAACACGCTCGCCGAATTCCGTTCCAATCTCCTCGCGGGGAAAGGCAACATTCGGGAAATCGACGTGCGCTACATGGGCAGGCATCCGGCGGGAATCTGCGATTTCGACGCGAAGAAATACCAGTCGCGCCGCGAGCTCCGCACGAGCACCCGCGCGGGAAGCATCGCGATCTACTGCGCGCACGAGGCCGTCGCCGATTCCGGAATCGACTGGGCGGGAACGGACAAGTCGCGCGTCGGCGTCTACGTCGGCATCACCGAGCACGGGAACGTCGAGACGGAAAACGAAATCTACAGCATTTCCCAGTTCGGCTACGACACGAAGTTCTGGACTCATCATCACAATCCCCGCACCGTGGCGAACAATCCCGCGGGCGAAGTGACGATCAACATGAACATCACGGGTCCGCACTACACGATCGGCGCGGCGTGCGCCGCCGGGAACGCCGGCGTCATTCAGGCCGCGCAGATGCTGCAGCTCGGCGAGGTCGATTTCGCCGTCGCGGGCGGCGTTTCCGAGTCCCCGGGAACCTTCGGGATTTTCGCCGGATTCAAGAATCAGACCGCGCTCGCCTCGCACTCCGATCCGAACAAGGCTTCCCGCCCCTTCGACAAGGCGCGCAACGGAATCGTCATTTCCGAAGGCGGCTGTCTCTACACGCTCGAACGCCTCGACGACGCTCTCGCGCGCGGAGCCCGCATCATCGCCGAAATCGCCGGCTGGTGCATCAATTCCGACGCGGGGGACACCGTGCTCCCCGATCCCGTGCGCCAGGCCGAATGCATGCGCGGAGCGCTCGCCCGCGCGGGAATGAAGCCGCAGGACGTGGACATCGTGAGCACGCACGCCACGGGAACGGGCAAGGGCGACGTGCAGGAGATGATCGCCATGCGCGACGTCTTCGCGGACTGCCCGAAAACGAGAATCAACAACACCAAGGGCTTCATCGGCCACTGCATGGGCGCCGCGGGAACGCTCGAACTCGCCGGAAATCTCGGTTCGTTCGACGACGCGACCGTTCATCCCTGCATCAACATCGACGAGCTCGATCCCGAGTGCGCCATGCCCGGTCTCGTCGTCGGCGCGCCGGAAAAGGTCGAAAAGGTGGACGTCATTCTGAACAATTCGTTCGGCATGCTCGGCATCAATTCCACGCTCATCGTCAAGCGCTTCGTCGCCTGAAGAATTTCATCAAACACACATCCTAAATTCACAGAACAATGACCGCAGAAGAAATCAAACAAATCGTTCTCGACATCGTCGCCGACATCGCTCCCGATGAAGATCTCAGCGCCGTGAAGCCCGACGTCAAGCTCCGCGAACAGCTCAGCCTCGATTCGATGGACTTTCTCGACATCGTGATGGAACTCCGCAAGAAGCACGGCATCGAAGTGCCGGAAGCGGACTATCCGCGTCTCGCTTCTCTCGACAGCTGCGCCGAGTATCTCGCGCCGAAGTTCGCCGAAAAGGGCAAATGAGCTCAAAAGACTGCAGCGCGCATCGGACTCCGGCGAATCTCGGGTGAAAGCGCGAAGTTCCTCCGTTTCCATTCTTTCGTCGTCCGAAAAAAAGCGTTCCCGCTTGGGAACGCTTTTTTTTTGTGCCTGAAGAACGCTTTCGCTTCTTCTGAAAAAACGCTTGCCAACCGTTTTTTTTTTGCAAAATGGGAAACCATAAAAGAGACGAAACATTTGATACTCATTTTACTATTTTTTCCTCAAAAAAAAGTTGCAAACGCTATGAACGAAACTGATCAAAAAAAAGAAGGCGGAAAAACTTCGAACGCTGCGGCGCAATTTCAGTCCGCAGTCTCTCAAGTGAAGACTTTCGGCGAACAGACGATGTTGCCGAAAGTTCGTGGTTTTTTCGCTAAAAACAAAAAGCTGAAAATCGCGGGAATCAGCGTCGCGCTCGTTCTCGCTCTCGCTTGGGGGATTACGAGTTGGGCTCTTGATGTCGGGCGCAGAGCATGTCCCTTGGTGGATGCGGAATTCGCCAAAAAACACAAAATCGTTCGTTGTGAAAAAATCAAAGACTTGAAGGAAGTGAAACAAGGCAGACACACAAAGAAATACTCCGGCTCCGCGCAGCTCACGTCTCCGACGATGGGGCAGGGAATCTGCCTCGTTGAAGTGAAAACAAAGGGTTGGTTCGATTGGAAAATCGAGGACGTCGACGTCGATTTTAAAACCGTTGAGTTCGCCAGAGACGGCAGACGATAATTTTTTTGTTAAAAAATCAATAAATTCAGAACCATGTCGGAAAATACGAACAACACAACAACTCAAAACAATACGCATCAGAGCGGAAACGGAATCGGTACGGCCGCCTTTGTGCTCGGTATTCTCGCTGTGGTGCTCTCCGTCGGAGGCTTCATTCCCTGTCTGGGTGCCGGAGCGCTTTATCTCTCCGTTCCGCTTTCGATCGTCGCGGGCGCGTTGGGATTCTTTGCTCATCCTACCGGATTCAAAAAAACTCCGGGGATCATTCTCGGAGGAATCGGCCTTTTGCTTTCGATTCTCGCCGGATTGTACCAGGGCTCTCTTGTCAATGAATTCGAGCGCGATCTAGACAGGGCGGAACGCGAGTTCAGGCGTGATCTTTCGGATTTAGAGAAAGAGGCTCGCCGAAACAACTGGTGATCGCATCAGATGCGGACGGCTCTTCTGACGGCGTGCGGAATCGTTTCTTTGGGAGGCGTTGCGATCGTCGCGATGTTCTTCGTTTTGCCCGAGGAGACTCTTCATGCGATCAGCGGAGCCGTTTCGTTTCCGCATAACGATTGCCCTTTTTGCGGAATGACCCGCGCCTTTTGCGCGATTGTTCAGGGTGATTTCTCGAGAGCAATGACGCTGAACAGAGGAAGTGTTCCTTTGTTTTTATTTTTATCCGTAACCTCTGTGTTTTTTGCAGGTGTTATGTTTTTTTCTAAAATCCGAACTCCATAAAACTCTCACAAAGAAAAAATTATGAAAAGGTTAAAGTTTTTGTCCGCGTGCGGAATGGCTGTCGCGGCCTTGTTTTCGTCCTCGTGCGGTGAAAGTGATTCGTCGTCTTCTGCTTCGGAAGTCCCGACTAAGATTCTTTTGGCGGCTTCGAATTCCTCTTTGTCCGACGAGCAGGATATGATCGCGATTGTCGAGGCTCGCATGAAGACGGAGCAGGACGGGAAGCTCCGAGAGCTTCTTGAGCTCTATCTGAAAGCGCTCCATGATTTGAAGAACGGAGAGGAGTTCGATGAGCAAGTCGCGGTATTCGGTTCGCTTCTCCTCGGATACAAGGAACAAGCTTCCGTCTTTTTGGAAAAACTTGAAGACCGTTCCAAGTTCTTGAAGATGCTTCTCGATTTTGAAGAAAGAAATATAGAGAAAATCGGAAAAGAGAATTATCGTGAATGCATCAATATATTACTGAAGAAAACGGGTTACGTCGATGAGAAGGGCGAGTCTTATTTGTTCTCCTGTAAAAATGTCGTTTCTCTTCTCTGTTGTCTGGACGCCGGTGCGGACATCAATTCCAGAGAAATCGACGGAGGAAAGACATTGCTGATGGGGAAGCTTGTCGGGAAAGACATAGCCTTGGCAAAATGTCTTTTGGGGCGAGGTGCTAATCCCAATATTCAGGACAATGAGGGGCGAACCGCGCTTTGGTTTGCCTTAAAAAATCCGGAAATATTCGAGCTTCTTTTGGAGCATGGAGCGGATCCCGATATTCGCGATGAGAAAGGGCGGTCTGTCCGCGCCTATATCGAGGAAGAATTGAAAAAAGTCGGAAACGGAAACAGAGCTAATGCGCAGAAGTTTCGGGCGCTTCAGGAGATTCTTGATAAGAAAAGAAAGTAAGCTTCAGACGTTCCTCTTCGCAGACGGATTATTGTTCCTCTGCGTGTAAAAAATAGCGACGTCCCCGCAGGAGTATCCTGCGGGGACGGTTTTCGCCTCGAGCGGACTTTTTGCAGAACCGTCCGTCTCTTCCGATTAAAAAAAAACGTTCCCGCAGGTCTTTCGCATTTTTCGGGGGGGGCGTCAGAGTTTTTTTCGCGCGAAATGCAAAAGCCCGGCGAGGCCGTTTCGATGATCGTCGCCGAAAAGGGCAAATGAGGGCGTAAAAAAAAAGCGTTCCCCGACGGGAACGCTTTTTTTTGTGCGGACGTTCAGCGGAGAGAGGCGAGAATCGCCGCCTTGCTCTGAACGCCGACCATCTTCTGAACGAGTTCTCCGTTCTTGAAGACGAGGAGCGTCGGAATGTTCATGATGCCGAACTTGGCGGCGACGTCCGCGGCTTCGTCCACGTTGACCTTGCAGATCTTCGCGGCGTCCTTGAGTTCTTCCGCGACCTGATCGACGACGGGAGCGAGCATGCGGCAGGGACCGCACCAGGGCGCCCAGAAATCGACGAGGACGGGAACGTCCGCCTTGATTTCGGAATCGAAGTTCGTTCCGTTGAGTTCTTTTACGAATGAAGATGCCATAAGTTCAGAAAGAGCGGCGGGAACGCCGTCGTTTGTCTTGGTTCAGAAAAGAATCGCGGCTTTGGTGTAGTCCAGATAGAGCAGGACGAGTCCCGCGACGCTCGCGGCGAGGGCGAGAACGTCGATGAGCGCGCCGACGACGGATTCCTTGTTCGATTCCTCGACGGCGGGCGCGGTTGCGGCTTCAGGCTTGTCCGCGGCGTCTCCGGACGCTGCGGCGGGCTTGGCTCCGGCGGGACGCACCGCCGTGCGGGGCGCGGGAGCCGCGGCGGGACGGGGCGCGGCGGCGGGAGCGGGTTTCGGCGCGGACGCGGGAGCGGCGGGACGCGGTTTGAGGACGTGAGGCGTCGCCGGCTGCTGAGGAGCGGCCTGAGGCGCCGCGGGGGCGGCGGCCTGCGGAGGCACGGGCATTCCCGCCGGGGGAACGGGCATGCCGGAAGGCGGCACGGGCATTCCCTGAGGAGGAATCGGCATCCCCATGGGCGGCGTGGGCATCCCGTGCATCATGCCGGGAGGCGGCACGGGCATCCCCATCGGAGGCGTGGGCATTCCGTGCATCATGCCGGGAGGCGGCATGGGCATGCCGGAAGGCGGCGGCGGAAATCCGCCGATGGGGGCGTTGGTCCGCAAATTCAGTTTGGGGGCCTGTGGAAATCCGGCGGGAGGAGGGGGCGTTTGGGGATCCATAATGCTTTTTTTAAGATAGGAAAGGTTGAAAAACTTTCAGAAAGATAACTTTTTCCTTGCTTTCGGGAAAGGAAAAAATCCGAAATTTCGAAAAAAAATCGAGCCCGCTCCCGCCGCCTCCGGAGCCGGGAATCGGAAACCGAAAGTTTCGTTCAATCGAAAAAAAATCGGTCTTCGCGCGGTTCCCGGGGTCCGCTCCTCGTTCCCGTTTCCGAGGCGGAGCGGACTACTTCGCCTCTTCTTCGGCGTCGGGTTCTCCGGCGGTCGTCTTTTTGCGGTCGGCGTCGTCGTCTTCGTTGAAGACGATGGGCACGTCGTTTTCGAGGTCCGTGACGGAGGCGATGTCGGTCGCGGCGCTGGCGCGGCGGCGGCGGGCGGCGGCGGCGCGCTGTTTTTCCGCTTCGAGCTTGCCTTCGAGGGAATAGCGCGTGAAGGGCACGTCGCGCAGGCGTTCGGCGGGAATGGGTTTTCCCGTGATTTCGCAGATGCCGTAGGTGCCTTTCTTCATGCGCTCGATTGCGATGTTGATTTCGGCGAGTTCCTGCTGCTTGCTGGCGAGAAGGCTCAGGGCGCAGTCGCGCGTGAACGCCTCGTTGTCGATGTCCGCGGTGTGCTGGCTGTAGGAGGCGGAAACGTCGCCGGTCTCCTCCTTGCCCTCACGGCTGAACGCGGCCTGCGAATGCTCGTCGATTTCCTTCTGAATGGCGGTCTTGAGCGCGACGAGCTTTTTGTAATACTTCGTCCACTTGGCGGGAATGAGCTTTTCCTCGGCGGAGACGCTGTCCTTGGCGAAGGGATTGTAGCCGAAGAGTTCGTCGAGCGAAACGGCGCCGACCTTGCGCGGCGCGGCCTTGGGCAGTTCCTTGAGAATCTGCTTCGCGGCGGGAGCGGGTTTGGCGGGAGCGTTCTCGGGCGCGGCGGGATTGAAGACGTTGAGCCCGGCGTTCCCGCGGCGCAGGAACATCAGTTCGAGTTCCTTGGGAGTGTAGGCGATGAGCCCGCGGCGGCGCGTGATGATCTTGGTGTGCACGGTCTCGGCGTCGCGGCGCACGACGATGTCGGCGAGGGAATTCTTTTCCGGGCTTTTCCCGACGGTCTTCGCATTCTTTTTGGATTTTTTCTCCGCGGGCGCGGACTTGTCCGGCTTCGCGCTTTTCTTCTCGCGGGGCGGAGCCTTCTTTTCGGGCGCTTTGGGCGCCGGCTTCCCGGACGCCTGCGACGGAGTTTTTTTCGCGGGCGCCTTCTTCTTCGCGGGAGCGGGGGCGGATTTCTTCACGGTCGCGGCGGTTTTTTTCGCGGCCGGCTTCGACTTGGCGGAAACCTTTTTGTCTTTGGATGCCATGGGGAACAAATCGATTCGGGATTGAACGGTGTGAAATCAGAATTCCTGCGGGAATTTTTCCTTGAGGGCGTCGAGGCAGCGCGCGGAGACTTTGCCGAACGCGCCCGCGTCCGCGAGCTCCGGAACCCAGCGCCACGAGCGCGGGCAGCGCACGTAGCCGAGCGTTTCCGCCTTGACCGCCTCGACCGAGAGCGGCGCGCCCGCGGGAGCCGCGACGAGGCGGACTTCCGAGACGATGAACGTCTCCGCGAGCGCGGATTCATGCTTCTTCAGAAGCGCGTAAAGCGGCGATTCCGCGTCGCAGGAAAGCGTGACGACCGCCTCGAGCGACTGCCCGATCACCTTCGCGGAGCGGAGCGCGTCGAGCTTCAGGTTGACGTCGTCGAGCACCTTGAGCAGCGCGTCGAACTCCGCGGCTTCCTCGACGAAGACGCAGTCCGGGCGGTATTCCGGCCAGTCCTGCAGCAGAATCGATTCGCGCGCGTATTCGTTCTTCTCGGTGAAGAAGCCCCACGCCTCGTCCGTCGTGAACGGGAGCATCGGCGCGAGCATTTTCAGATACGTCGTGAAGATCGTGTGGATCGCGGTCTGCGACGAGCGGCGCTCGCGCGAGTTCGCGGCGTAGGTGTAAAGGCGGTCTTTGAGAATGTTGTGATAGGTCGCCGAAAGCGTCTCGACGGTGAACGCGTCGATCGCGGCGTAGGCCTTGTGGAACTCGCAGTTCTCGAAGCAGGTCGTGACGGTCGCGTGGAGCTGGAAGAGCTTCGTGAGCGCCCATTTGTCGATCAGCGTCAGCTCGGCGAAGGGCACGGCGTCCTTCGCGGGATCGAAGTCGTAGAGATTCGACAGCTGGTAGCGGATCGTGTTGCGGATGTTGCGGTACTGCGTCGCCGTGGCGTCGAGAATCTTGTCCGAGAGCGGAATGTCGTTCTGGTAGTTCTCCGACGCGATCCAGAGGCGCACGATGTCCGCGCCGTATTTGGAGACGTAGCCGTCGGCGGTCTGCGGCTTGCCGTCGGACTTGGAGATTTTCTGGCGCGTGCCTTCGTTCACCACGAAGCCGTGCGTGATGACTTTCTTGTAGGGCGCGCAGCCGAAATTGACGACGCTCGTCCACAGCGACGACTGGAACCAGCCGCGGTGCTGGTCGGAGCCTTCGAGGTAGAGGTCCGCCGGGAACGCGAGCTCGGGATTGCGCTTCAGGACGGCGGCGTTGGACGAGCCGGAGTCGATCCACACGTCGAGCGTGTCCGTGCCCTTGACGAGCTTTTCCGGCGCGGGCCAGGACGCGGGAACGTCCACGCCCGCGAGCAGTTCCGCCGGCGTCTTTTCGAACCAGATGTCCGTTCCCGCGACGGCGATCTTGTCCGCGAGCGCGCGGATGACGCCCGCGTCGAGGAACGCCTCGCGCGTGTCCGCGTCGTAGAACACGGGAATCGGCACGCCCCACGAACGCTGGCGCGAAATGCACCAGTCCGGGCGGCCTTCGACGGCGGCGCGGATGCGGTTTTCGCCGCTCGCGGGCACCCACGCGACGCCGCCGATCTGCTCGAGCGCCTTCGCGCGCATGCCGTTCTTGTCGAGCGCGACGAACCACTGGTCCATCGCGCGGAAGATGACGGGCGTCTTCGAGCGCCAGCAGTGCGGATACTGGTGCTCGATTTTGGAAGTCTTCAGCAGTTTGCCGGACGCGTCGAGGAGCTTGAGCACCTCGACGTTCGCCGGGCACTTGCCGCTCACGTCGAGCACGGAGACGCCGACGAGCGGCGCGGGAACGCGGCCGTCGTTCACGTAAACGCCGTCGTCGTTCACGGGGCAGTAGATTTCGATGCCGTAGCGGAGGCAGGTCTGATAGTCCTCGAGCCCGTGGCCGCCGGCGGTGTGGACGCAGCCCGTTCCCGCGTCCGTCGTGATGTAGTCGGCGCAGACGACGGGCGAGACGCGGTCGCAGATCGGGTGCTTCGTCCTGACGCCTTCGAGCGTCTTTCCGAGGAATTTCGCGCCGAACGTCGCGCCTTCGAGACCGCAGTCGGCGACGAATTTTTCCGCGAGCGCGGCGGCGACGACGTAGATCTTCCCGCCGTGGGAGACTTCGACGTATTCAAATTCCGGATGCACGGCGACCGCCATGTTCGCGGGAATGGTCCACGGCGTCGTCGTCCAGATCACGAAATTGCGCGCGGGCGCGTCGATCTGCTCGAACGCGACCCAGATGGACGTGGACGTGTGGTTCTTGTATTCGATTTCGGCCTCGGCGAGCGCCGTCTTGCACGGGATCGACCAATAGACGGGCTTCTTGCTGCGGTAAACGAGCCCGTGCGCGACCATGTTCGCGAAGGTGCGCACGATGTCGGCCTCGTAGGCGGGATTCTTCGTCTTGTATTCCGCGGCCCAGTCGGCGAGGATGCCGAGGCGGCGGAACTGCCGGCGCTGCTTTTCGATGAAGCTCTCGGAGAACTCCGCGCACGCCTTGCGGATTTCGAGCGGCGTGAGCGTCTTTTCCTTGGCGTGGAGCTCCTTCATCACCTTGTGCTCGATGGGCAGCCCGTGGCAGTCCCAGCCGGGAACGTAGGGCACGCGGTAGCCGCGCATCGTCTTGTAGCGCATGATGATGTCCTTGAGGAGCTTGTTGAGCGCGGTGCCGATGTGGACGTCGCCGTTGGTGAAGGGCGGGCCGTCGTGGAGCACGAAGGTTTTTCCCGTTCCCGCGTTCTTGCTCTGCAGGCGCGCGTAGAGTCCGGTTTCTTCCCAGAACGCGATGCGTTTGGGTTCGCGCGCGGTGAGGTTCGCCCGCATGGGGAAATCCGTCACGGGGAGATTGAGCGTATCTTTGAGTTCCACTGCCATGAT
>JBJEVP010000049.1:0-14019 GCA_051884475.1 Candidatus Spyradosoma sp. | reverse complement strand
TGCGGCGCATGCCGAACATGTCCGCCGCGCGCACGAACACGTCCACCACGGCGAGCTCCCACGCCTCCAGCGTCTCACGGGAACGCGCCTCGAACTCGGAAGAGAGATGTTTCGTCGACAGCATTTTTTTCGGAAGTCTCTCCATCAAATCCGACATGCACTTTATTGTCAATTTATAATGACACTTCTGAATCGATCCGAACCGAAAGGGAGGCGATCGCCCGGGCGCAAAAAAAAGCGTTCCCGCGCGGGAACGCTTTTTGGGGGAACGGAATCCTCCTTTTCTCGGAGGATTCGGGAAACGCGCCTCAGTCGCCTTCGGTCGTGCTGAAGGTGACGTTGGAAATCTTCGCCTTCGCGAGCACGTCGAGCACGTTCATGATGCGGTCGTACTTCACGGTCTCCTCGGCGGCGACGGTGACGACGACCTTCGTCTTCGCCTGCAGCGCGGAGTCGGCGACGTTGCGCATTTCGACGTAAAGGTCGTTCATCTTGACGTCGCCGGGCTGCCCGATGGGATCGTCGTTCATCGAGACTTCGCCTTCCGAAGAGATGCTGATGACGACTTCGTCGGGCGGGAGCTCGTCGGACGCGGCGGTCGCGACTTCGGCGGAACCGGGGAGCGTGGTCTTGATTTCGTATTCGACCTTGATCGTTCCCGCCAGAACCATGAAGTAGAGGAGGATGACGAACACGACGTCGAGCATCGGCGCGATCTGGAAGCCGAGATTCGGGGTTTCTTCTGCCTGTACTCTTTTCATTGCTGTTTATTCATCCTTGTTCATGCCCGTGAAGGCGATGTTGTCCATGCCGGCTTCGGCGGCGAGCATGAGGACCTGGCTGATCCACTTCGCCGGGACCTCGCGGTCGGCGCGGACGAGGAAGCGCACTTCCGGGTCGATTTCCTGGGTGTAGGGATTGGTGGCGCGCTTGATGACTTCGTTCACAGCGGCCTCGCGCCCCTGCTCGGAGATGTCGATCGGCGAGTCGTCGAGCTTGACGACGGGAGCGCCCAAGGTTTTGTCCCATCCGACGTTGATGAGGACGGCTTTCGCCTTCGTCTTCGGGTCCGGCGGCGCGCCGTTGGAGGCGACGGGCAACGTGATGCTGCTGTCGATCTTCAACATCTGCGACGTCGAAATGCTCATGAAGAAGATGAGCAGAACGAAAAGCACGTCGAGCATCGGCGCGATCTGAAATTCCGGATCTCCGTTACCGCCGCCGCTACTTGCCATAGGTCAAGTCCTTTCGGGTTGAAGGTTGAACGCGAACGCGGGAACGCGCTCACGCCTGCGGCTGTCCGTCCGCGGGAGCGCCTTCTTCCTCGTCGGCGACCCAGTTCGGCATCGCGGCGTAGATTTCTTCGTCGCCGATCTGATAGCCTTCGAACTTCTCGTACGGCATTTTGCGGAAAAGGCCGGTCACGACTTCCTGCAGGTCGTGAATTACGGTCGTGATGCGGTTGCGGAGCAGGTAGAAGAAGAAGAACGCGGGAATGGAGACCGCGATGCCGGACGCCGTCGCGACGAGAACTTCACCGATGTGCGCCGCGAGTTCGCCCGCGCCGCCGCCGCCGACGCCTTCCTTGCCGAGAGCGCCGAACGCGCCTTTCATACCGGTGACGGTGCCGAGCAGACCGATCATCGGGCCGCAGACGCCGATGACGGAAAGGTAGGAGATGCGGGCGTCGAAGCCGGATTTGATGCGGGAGATTTCGGAGAAGATGGCTTCTTCCGTCATGTTCTTGCCGTCCGGAAGGAAGACGACGCCCATGCGGACGACGTCCGTGAGGGAGGACGGATTCGCCTTGCAGTATTCGTAGGCGCCGCGGTAGTCGCCGGACTGGAAGAGCGTGCGGATCTGCTCGACGTGGGCGGGCGGGAACATGCGCTTGATGGTCGAGCGCATGAAGCCGTCGACCGTGAGCCACACGAGGGCGATGGATCCCGCGAGCAGGAACCACATGACCCAACCGCCCTGTTTGAGCGTATCGAGGAAGCTGTCGGACTGAGCTTCTTCCGCGGCGGTTTCCGCGGCGGTTTCAACGGCCTCCTGCGCGAACAGGAAGGTCGGCACGAGAACGGCGCCGATGACGAGCATCGGGAGGAGCGAATGAGCGAGTTTGCGCAATTTCATATTCATAGCGTTATAAAATAGTAAGGATTTTTGGGGTTAACGGTTGAAGTAAAAAGAAATTTTCACGGGAACGCGAACGTTTATTCTTCGTCGGAGTCGTCGACTTCGAGTCCGTCGTCGGAGGAATCGTCGATTTCGAGTTCGCCCGAATCGGAGGAGGAGGAGGATCCGCCGGAGGAGGAATCGTCGCCTTCGGATTCAGAAGAGGAGATGGTAGCGGCGACGAGCGCGCGCTTCTGATCCTCGGCGAGAGAATCGCGGTTGGCGATGGCCTCCTGCTTGTCCTTCGGAAGAAGCGCGAGCGCCTCCTTCGCCTCGACGGTCATCGAATACTCGTTGATGACCTCCATGATGTAGGACTCGGCGAGCTCGGGAAGGCGCTGCGCCTTCTTGTCGGGGCTGTCGAGCTTGAGCAGGCAGCGCGAGACCTCGAGCTTGGCCGCGGGAACGAACTCCGCCTGATTGCCGTAGAACACGGGAACGCGCAGGAAGGAATAAAGCGCCTCCTCGTATTTTCCGAGGCTGAATTCGGCGCGGCCCTTCAGCATGTTGAGCTGAGCGAGCGTCTCCGAGTCGTCCTGCCCTTTCATCATTTCGACGGAATCGCGCAGAACGCGCTGGTAATCGCCCTTGCGGAGCTGCTGGCGCAGGCGGACGAGCTTGAGCCGCTGGCTGAGGCCTTCGACTTTGTCCGCTCCGGGAGCGGCCTCGATTTCACGCATGAACGAGTCGAGAATGGAGTCGTTCTCCTGCTGGTCGAGCGCGTCGAGCTTGATGACGGCGGCTTCGAGCCAGAGCGAGCCCTCGACCGCCTTGAAATCCTTGAAGAACAGGAGGAAGCGTTCGGCGACGGCGAGCGCGGCGGCGGGATCGCCCTGCGCGAGCGCGTTGCGCGCATCGCGAAGCTGGGTCTCGTTCTTCCACTCGATCTTGACGACGTCCTTCAAGGGATATTCGTCCACGAGCTCCAGTCCGGACTTCTGGTCGAAGACCTTCTTGGAAACGACGATTCCGCGCGGCGTCTCCGTGAGATCCGCCCACAGGATGATCTTCTTCGGCTTTTCCGCGCCGGGCGGAAGCAGCTTTTCCGGATAATTGACCTGCCAACCGTTGGCGTCCGCTCCGCGGAAAAAGAACTTCACCAACGGCATGGACGCCTTCTTTTTCTTCTTCCCCTTGAGGGTCGAAGCGACGGAAGACTGTTTTTCCGCGGGAGGCGTTTCCTGCGGGAACGCGACCGCCGCGGGAACGGCGACGAGCGCGGCGAGCGCCAGCATCTGAAAAAATTTCTTCTTCATGATCTTGAAAAAACTTCGTGGTTAAATCACAGCGTCTGGAGGAACTTCTCCGCTTCCTTCGCCTCGGGCGTGTTCTTGTAGCGGCTCGCGGGATCCGTCATCTGCAGGAAGAGCGTCTTGGCCTCTTCGGGCTGTCCGAGGTGGTCCCGGAGAATGACGCCCGTGCGGAGCATCGCCTTGGCGGCGAATTCCGGATACTTCTTCCAGGTCAGATAGCAGATGCGGTAGTCGCCGACGGCGGCCTCGTACTGCTTCTTCGCTTCCTTGATGAAGCCGAGATAGTAGAGCGCGGCGGCGGTGGGACGTCCGCGCCATTCCTTGATGCCCTTGATGTAGTTCAGCTCGTCCGCGGCCTTCTCGTAGCGGTCGGCGATGTTCAGGGAAGACGCGTCCGCGGCGGACATTTCGATGAGCGCCTGGGCGCGGCCGAGCCGAAGATCCGGCTCGAGCATGTAGGCGAGATTGCCTTCGATGCCCTCGGTGAAGATCTCGTAGGCCTTCTTGTATTCCTTGCGCCCGAGCAGGATCTTGCCTTCGCCCGCGAAGGAGTACTCCGCAGTTTCGGATCCCTTGTAGAAATCCAACACATAGAGGAAGTATTCCTCGGCCCGCTTCTCGTTCCCGTGTTCGAGCAGGAAGGTGCCGATGTTCGAGAGAATGGCGGGACTGAGCTCGTTCGGCTCGAAACTGTTCGCGATCAGACGGTTCGTGCGGTCCCGCTCGTCGCAATAGTGCTTGTAGTCCGCGCTGCGCGGAGTCGCCAGACAATCGTAGATGAGGGACTTCGCGTAGTTCCCGCGAGCGCGCGCGATGAGCGAGGCCTTGGACTCGTCCTTCAGGTTCAGGAGAGTCAGCATGTCGTCGATCGCCTTTTCCGCCGTGTATTCGTTCGGGTCGCGCGGCGGCGGCAGTTCGCCCTCCTTCAGCACGCGATGGAACTTGACGTTGGAGGCGAAACGCTGCGCGAGTTCGGTGATGAGCGTCTCGACGCCGTCCTGCCGCGGATTGTCGATGTTCTTGAGAATGGCGTCCGCCATCATCTTGCGCGTCTGCTCCTGGGCGGCGTCGATGTGCTTCTGCCGCTGGTCGCGCTCGAGCTTGGAGGCTTCGGAACGCGCCTTGCGCACCGTGAAGTCGATTTTCTTGAAAAGGTAATTCAGCGCTTCGGGCGCGTTGACGTCCCAGTTGTAGAGCGTGTCGTAGAGGTCGAGCAGACGCTCGTAGCCGTTTTCGAGCTGCGGGAGCTGCTTGTCCAGCTCGTTGAGCGAGAAGTAGAGCACGTCCGGATTGTCGCGCGCGGTTTTGGCCGCCATGATGTAGGCGTCGATGCTCGCGTCCATGAACTTCTGCTTTTTCTTGAGGTCGTTCTTCGTGAACTTCACGACCTTCTTCTTGCCGATGCCCTGGCGGACGTCGCTGCCCTTGACGGCTTCGGCGAGACTCTTGTTCGCGTCGCCGAGAAGCGTATAGACTTCCGGGAGCTGATATTCGACGGAGCTCGCGATGTTCGTGGGCACGTCGTCGCGCAGCTGCGGAAGCGCGTGCGTGTCGAGCATCGACTTTTCGTCGACCTTGAAATAGTCGCGGATCCAGTCCGTGCAGCGGCGGACGACGTCCTGCGTCTGCGGGGGACGAATGCCGTTCTGCACGACGGCGAGGCGGTACTTCGCGTCGGGAATGAAGTTCCCGTCCGGGAACTCGTCGGTGTAGCGGTCGAACGCCTCCTTCGTCTCCTGGAGCATCGTCGAATAGAAGAACAGGAGCGCGCGGCGATAGACCATTTCCTCGACGACGGGCTTGAAGTCGGGATTGCCCTTGTACTTCGCGACGAACTTGTCGATGAGGTCGAGCGTCTTCTGGGATTCCGCCGAAAGTTTCGGCTTGTAGCCGGGCTTGCCCATGCCCTTGATGTAGACTTTCTCCTCTTCGTTGAGAATGCCCCAGGGGCAACGCGCGAAGTTCGCGGAGATGATGAACCAGTCGATCTGGCAGGCGACGTCGTCCGGGAGCTTGCCCACGTGCTGCTTCACCCATTCGAGCTGCGCGATGGCGTCCTTGTAGTCGCCCTTGTCGAAGGAAATCTGCCCGAGGAGAAGCGCGACGCGCCCGAGCTCGTCGTTCTTTTCCTTGTCGCCCTTGTATTTGTCGATGAAGGTCTTGCACTCGGCCTGAGCCTCAGCGTCACGGCCCATGGCGCGGAGCGTGAGGATGTAATAATACGTGGCGGTGCTGAGAAGATCGAAATCCTTGTGATTCTGCAGGATGTCGCTGAACGCGACGTAAGCCTCCCACGAACGTTCGAGAGAGAGCAGACAGGCGCCGATTCGGAACGATATCAGGGCGTCGAAGTCCTTGTTCTCGTCGAAGGCCTCCTTGTAGCTTTCGAGCTCGGAAAGCTTCTCCTCCGCGTCGTCGATCTTCTTCTGGTCGGACTCGCTCGGAGTCTCGCCCGCCTTCTTCTTGGCGGCCTCGACGGCGGCCTTCGCCGATTCGAGCGCGGGCCCGAAGCACTTGACGAGCGCGGACTTGCGCATCACGCCCTGATACACCTGCAGCGCCTGACGGAAGAGCTCCGCGCGGCGGGCGAGTTCCGCGTCGTCCGCCATTTCGGGATCGATCTCCTGCGCCTGTCCGAAATAGTCGTCGCCGACCTCGAGATTCTGCATGTTGGCGCGGATCTGACTCGCGGGATCGAGCGCGCCGCCCTTGCCGGAAAGGTAGCCTTCGATCTTGGCCTTGAGCGCATTGGCTTCCTTCTTGCGTCCGAGCTTGAAATAGATGCTGACGAGCTTCTGGCGCGCCGCGATCATCTCCGGGATCCAGTTGTTGTTGTTCGTGAGCGAGTGCAGATTGCCCGCGGCGACCGTAAGCGCGTATTTCTCGTTGCTCTCGACGCCCTCCGGCGGCGGCGTTCCCGCCTTGTCCTTCGCCGCGCCTTCCTTTTCCAGAAGCTCCGCGCGGGTGATCGCCGCCTTGACGAACAGCGCCTGCGGGGGATTTTTCTGCAGAACTCCGTCCACCGTGCTTCTCGCGTCGGACCATTTCTCCTGCTGCATGTAGCAGTTGACGAGAGCGAGACGCACGTCCATCAGCTGGTCGTCCTTCGGATACTTCTTCATGAAGTCCAGAAGCTCTCTTTCCGCGTCGCTCCACTTCTTCTGCGCGATCATGCAGGCCGCGATCTGATAGTCGATGAGCGAAACCATGTTGTTCGAGACGAGGACGTCCTTGTATTTTCCGTTTTTCAGCTTCGTGAACGCCGCGATCGCCTCCGGATACTTCTTGTCGTTGGCGAGCTTGAACGCCGCATCCGCCTCGATTTCGAGCTCCGATTTCTTTGCGGCGGGCTTCGCCGGAGCCGCCTGCGCGAACGCGGGAAGCTGCGCGATCGGGGAGAGCGCGACGAACACAGCCGCGAGAGCCGCTGCCGCCAATGCATACGAACGGGATTTTTTAAGCATCTCTAAAGAATTTCAAAATGGGGAAAAAGAAAACGCCGTCCCGATTTCGGGGAAAACTCGGGAGACTTGCCCATGATGAAACAGGAAAAATCCTCCGACGACAATTCAATTCTGCGTTTCCGCGCAGAAAAAAAACGCGGAGGGGAAAATCGCGCCCGCCGACCGCGACCGCGCGGGAACGTTCCCCAAATTTCAATTTGCGGGAACGGGGCGTTTCCGTAGAATGGTTTCTTTTTCCGAAACCGATCCATGAACCGAAAGCTCCGAACCAGATTTCTCCGATACGCGCTTTTCTGGAAACTCGCGTTCGCGACGTTCGCCGCCGACCAGGCGACGAAGCTCCTCATCATCGGCTCGCTCACGCCGATGACGCCCGGACTTCCCGGGTTCGAACCGGGCGAAACGCCGCTCGTCGTCGTTCCCGGATTCTTCAACGTCGTGCACGTCGGCAACTTCGGAGCGGCGTGGGGAATCTTCCACGGGCAGAAGATTCTGCTGTCGCTCTTCGCGCTCGGCGCGCTGTGGCTCATTTTCCGGTTCCGCAGACAGCTCGAAATCGAGCGCCGCCCCGTGCAGGTGGCGTTCGGGCTGCTCGTGGGCGGGATTTTCGGCAATCTGCTGGACCGGCTCTGGCACGGCTACGTCGTGGATTTTCTCGACTTCACGATTCCGCTCGTCGGCTACCGCTGGCCGGCGTTCAACGTCGCGGACTGCGGAATCGTCGTCGGCGTGGGGATTTTCCTCATTCTGAACACGCTCCCGCTCCTCGGCTACAACCACCCCGAGGCGAAACGCTTCAACGAAGAGGACCTCCCGCGCTGAAATCTTTCAGAAAGAACGAAACGCAATGAACGCCCCCGAAGAAAATCCCGTCTTTTCCCGCTTCGTCACGGAAATGCGCGTGCGGCCGGACGACATCGACCTTTACTGCCACGTGCACAGCTCCCGCTACCTCGACTACGTGCTCGCCGCGCGCTTCGACCAGATGGAGCGCTGCTACGGCATGCCGATGCAGGAGTTCGCCGCGCGCGGACTGGGCTGGTTTCAGCGCTCGATCACGATGAACTACAAGCGCCCGCTCGAGATGGCGGAACGCTTCAAGGTCGAGACCGGAATCGTCGGCTTCCGCCGCGACGGCGTGATCGTCTCGTTCAGAATCTTCAAAGAAAACGGAAAACTCGCCGCCGACGGCACGGGCGATTACGCGCTCGTGGACATGAAGACGCGCTGGGCGACCGAAATTCCCGCCGACATCAAAGAAAAGTATTCGATATGAAAAAAACGACCGTTCCCGCGCTTGCGCTCCTGTTCCTCGCCGTCTTCGGCGCTCCCGCCTCCGCTTTCGGAAAAACCGCGGAACCCTACGATCCCGTCAAGGCGCTCCGGGAAGGCCGCAGACACGACGACCGCGTCGGCCTCCCGGAAAAAAAGCGCGACGACGCGCTTTCCCTCGCGTTCGCTCCGGAATATTTCTGGGACTTCGGAAACGACCTGCCCGACGCCGACGGCTGGGGCGTCAGCCTCTCGTTCTCCGCGCTTTTCGACACCGACCGACCGAAGTGGGACGTCGTCGCCGAGCTCGAACTGCTCGCGCTCTGGGCGGAAAGCGGAACCTACACGCACAAGGGGCGCGAAGTCACGGAATCGCTCCACTCAGTGAACATTCTTCCGCACGTCGGGCTCTCCTATTCGCTCGACGAGAAATTCCGCGTCGAGGCGCTGCTCGGCCTCGGAATCGGCGCCACTTACGGCGAAGTCAAAGGAGAAAATTTCAAGACTTCGAGCAACGGCAACTTCACGACGACCGTTTCCGCGAAGCTCCGCGCCGAATACCGTCTCGACGAAAACTGGGACCTGTTCGCCGCCTACCGCTTCGCCTACATCAGCCCCTCCATCGCCTCGAAAGTCGCCGGCTGGCACAATCTCGACCTGTTCACGCACTCCGTGGAACTCGGCGTGCGCTACCGTTTCTGACGCCGTTCCCGCCGAATCCGAATTTTCACCCTCCGACGCAATACCACAAAAGCAAAAGACAACGCGACCATGACAGAAAACACGACCTCCGCCGACGCCGTTCCCGCCGCAGAAACGAAGAAATCCGCCTCGTGGCTCACGCCGTTTTTCGAGCTGAACTTCATCGAGATGATGGAGCGGCTCGCGTACAACAGCGTGCGCGTCGTCGCGCCCATCTACATCATGCAGGCGGACAACGCCGGCGGGCTCCATCTCGACGCCGCCGCGAAGGGCACGCTCTACGCGTGGTGGGCGGTCGTGCAGTGCTTCCTGCCCATCGTCACGGGCGGGTTCGCCGACCGCTACGGCTACAAGAAGATGATGACGATTTCCGTCGCGATGATGTCCGTCGGCTACCTGCTGATGGCGTTTCTGCGCGACGTCGCCGCGCTCGACGCGTTCGCGGGAACGCTCGGGATCGACGGCGTGAACGGCGACTACCTCGGCTTCCTCACGGGCATCACGGTGTTCGCGACGGGCTCGGCGCTGTTCAAGCCGGGCATTCAGGGCGCGCTTTCGCACACGCTCCCGCGCGAAAAATCCTCGCTCGGCTGGGGCGTCTTCTACTGGGTCGTGAACATCGGCGCGCTCATCGGGCACTACATTCCCGTGGCGTTTCTTTCGGGCAACTTCATGGCGGAGGCGCTCGGCGCCGCCAATTCCCCCGAGCGCTGGCGGCTCGTGTTCTGCGTTTCCGCGGGCATGATTCTGCTGAACTTCGTGCCGCTGCTGTTCTTCCGCGACACGCCGTCGGGCGCCTCGAAGACGCTCTCGCCGCTGCGCGTGCTCGTGAACGCCGTGCGCGACATTTTCCAGCCGCGCCTGCTGACGTGGATTCTCATCATGTCGGGCTTCTGGCTGATGATGTTCCAGCTCTGGGACCTGCAGCCGAACTTCCTCGAAGACTGGGTTTCGAGCGCGAACGTCGCCGCGACGCTCGGCGCGCTGCCGGAAGGAATTTCGCAGTTCCTCGTCGAGGAGCACGGCGGCGAGCTGCGCGTGCCGCAGGCGGTGCTCATCTCGTGCAACGCGTGGTTCATCATCCTCGGCGTGGTCGGCGTGTCGTGGCTCACGCGCAAGATGCGCACGCTCTCGGCGATGGTCATCGGCATGTTCATGGCGACGGTCGGCGTCGTCGTCGCGGGCTACACGCAGAACGCGTGGTTCTTCATTCTCGGCGTCGTGTTCTTCTCGCTCGGCGAAATGTGCACGGGCCCGAAGAAGTCGCAGTATCTTTCCGAAATCGCGCCGCCGGACAAGAAGGGCGTCTATCTCGCCTACATCAACATTCCCGTGGGCGTGGGCATCTTCGCGGGCGCGAAGATGGCGGGCTTCATCTACGGGAACGTCGGCGAAAAGGCGACGCTCGCGCTGCGCTGGCTCGCGGAGAAACGCGGCGTCGAATGGCGTCCGTTCTTCGACGACGTGAGCGCGCTCGAGGCGAAGCTCGAAATCACGCGCAACGGCGCGATGAGCGCGCTGCAGGCGGAAACCGGGCTCGACGCGCAGGCGGCGACGCGCCTTCTGTGGGAGACGTATTCGCCGAATCTTCACGTCTGGCTGCCCTTCGCCGCGATCGGCGTGCTCTCCGCGATCGCGCTCATCGTCTTCTCGCACATGGCGAAAAAGTGGAAGGACATGAACGCGTGAGGAAAAAAGCTTAAAGGTTAAGGGTTAAAGCTTAAAGGGAAGGACGGAAGAACGATGAACGGCGACGGCTCGGATCTGAACGCGTTTTGCTTCGCGGAGGAGATTTTCGCGAAATTCTTTCGTCGCGGTCGGGCGGCCGCGACGCTCGCCGCCTCTTCGGCGCTCCTCCTCTCGTGTCTTTTCGCGGGAACGCCGGAACTTTCCGCCGCGCCGGCCTCGGCGAAGAAATCCGTTCCCGCCGTCGTCGCCGACGATTCCGAGAACGAACTTTCCGACGTGCGAGAAGACCTCCCCGGAGAAAACTTCTCGGCGGCATGGCCGAACGCCACCCGCATTCCCGACATGCTGCCCGCGCGCACCGTGCAGGCCGGCCCGGACGCGTGGATCTACGAATCGCAGCATTTCCGCTTCACGGCGAACGCCCCGATCGCGCTCGCCGCGGTCAAGGAAATCGCCCGAATCTTCGAAGGCACCTACGCGGCGAACCTCGCGCTCCCGATCAATTCGCCCTGCAATCATTTTCAGGTCTGCGAAAAAGGCCGCTTCAACGCCTTCCTCTTCGAAACCTACGCGCAGTATCTCTCCGCCGGCGGAATGAAGGGCTCGGCGGGCGTGTTCATCGGCTACGGCAACGGACTCGAACGCGGGCGCGTGCTCGTGCCGTTCCCGTCGCTCGGACTGGAAAAACGCGGAAACCGCTACGTCAAAAGCGGACGCCGCGTGGACGCGAAAACGCTTTCCCACGAAATCACGCACCACATGACCATCGGCGGGAACGCCTATCCGACGTGGTTCTCCGAAGGACTCGCCGAATACGTCGGCCTTTCCTACGACGGAAACGGCCAGGTGCGCTTCAGCGGGAACAAGAACGTCATCGGGAAATTCGTCGCCGCCTACGGCGAAAAGGGCGACGGAGGCCGCGGCATCGGAAAGCAGCCGAACGTCGGCGTTTCGCTCAAGGAGTTCATGGCGAACACCTCCGGCTTCATCGGCGCGGACGACGACGGACGCGCCGTGCAGATCGGATACGGCGTGTCCGCCCTGCTCGTCTATTATTTTTTCCACCTCGACG
This sequence comes from Candidatus Spyradosoma sp., assembly GCA_051884475.1. Lineage (GTDB taxonomy): Bacteria > Verrucomicrobiota > Verrucomicrobiia > Opitutales > UBA953 > Spyradosoma. Next base: position 2,389 of record JBJEVP010000049.1, on the reverse strand, counting down.
GCAGGCGCGACGCCGCCCGAATCAAAAAATTCATCGCCGTCATTCAGAACGGCGGTTCGCTCGACAGCGCGAACGAGGCACTGCTCGACGGCCGCTCCTGGGCGCAGCTCGAAAAGGAAATCTGCCGCCGCCTCAAAGGCGCGTTCAAGATCGAACCTAAGTTCGGCTGAGACTCGCCCCGCTTTTTTGCGCTCGTGAAAAACGCGGAAGCGCGTAAAAATTCCGGCATGAATTCACTCCTCGAGCTGCTGAAGAAAAGCACGGACTTCCTCGCGAAAAAAGGCGTCGGGAACGCGCGCCTGCAGAGCGAGCTCATCTTCGCGGGAACGCTCGGCTGCCGCCGCCTCGATCTGTATCTGCAGTTCGAACGCCCGCTCACGCGGGAACAGACCGACCTGCTGCGGGAACGCGTCGTGCGCCGCTCCCGCCGCGAGCCCGTGCAGTACGTCGTCGGCGACACGGATTTCCGCACGCTCACGCTGAAGTGCGACCCGCGCGCGCTCATCCCGCGCCCGGAGACGGAGGAGCTCGTCGGCTTCGTGCTCGAAAAGCTCGCCGCCGCGCGCCCCGCGGGAACGCCCGCGCGCGTGCTCGACCTCGGCACGGGAACGGGCGCGATCGCCCTCGCGCTCGCCGCCGAACGCCCGGGAACGCGCCTCGTCGCCGCGGACGTCTCCGCCGACGCGCTCGCCCTCGCCCGCGAAAATTTCGCGCTCAATTTCGAGAAGAAAGGCGTTCCCGCCGACGTCGAATTTCTGCGGAGCGACTGGTTCGAAAACGTCGCGGGAACGTTCGACGCGATCGTCTCCAACCCGCCCTACCTCACGCGCGCGGAATGGGAATGCGCCGAGCCGGAAGTGCGCGAACGCGAGCCGCTTTCCGCGCTCGTCGCCGAGAACGACGGGCTCGCCGACCTCGAAAAAATCCTGCGCGGCGCGCGGGAACGCCTCGCGCCCGGCGGATTCGTCGCGCTCGAAACGGGCGTCGCGCACCACGCGCGGCTCGCGGAAATCGCCCGCGAATGCGGCTTTTCCGAAACGGAATCCCGCGCCGACCTCTCCGACCGCCCGCGCTTCTTCTTCGCGCGGTGAATTTCGGCGCCGGCCGCGAAATCTTCCCGATTCTTTTCTTGCAATTCGGACAAAACTGAATAACTTTTCTTCAAGTGTCAGGCAACTGACCGAAAAATCACGATCACTTCAACCCAACCCCATCAAAAAAATGAAACTCAAGAAACTGTTCCTCGCGCTCGTCGCTTCACTCGCGCTTCTCGCGTCCGGCTGCGGAGGCTCTCCGGAATCCGTCGCCGAAAAATATCTGCAGGCGCTCGTCGACGGCAACGCGGAAGCCGCCAACAAGCTCTGCACGGCCCGCACGGCTCCGCTCACGCCGTTCCTGATCGCCGCCATACAGGACCAAGGCGACTCGGTAAAGGACGTCCGCGACGTCAAGATCGACGGAGACAAAGCGAAGGTCTATTTCGAAGGCTCCGACGACCCCCTCGAATTGGTCCGGGTCGACGGCGACTGGAAAGTCGACATCCAGAAGAACTGAACGCCCGATTTTTCCCTGAAAGAAAAACGGGAATCCGTCTTTCCGTCGGGTTCCCGTTTTTCTTTTTTTCAAAAAAAATATGCCGAAAGGCGTTCCCGCGAGAAAACTGCGGCTCGCCGTCGTCGTTTCCGCGATGATCGCGGCGGCGGCGGGAACGTTCGTCGCGGCGAGATTTTTCCGCGGCGGCGACGACGGGAACGCGCCCGCGGCGATCGACGTCGGAAAGACGCTTTCCGCCCTGACGCGGGAAGTCGGCGTGCGCGAAGGCGACCTGATTCTGCGCCACGGGAACGGGCTCTGGTCGAATTTCATCCGCGACAGCAACCCCTCGGACAAACGCTTCTCACACGTCGGCATCGTCGTCCGCGGAGCCGAGGGAGAATTTTTCGTCGTTCACGCGGACTGCGACGCCGCCGGGCTGGGCGAAGTGCGCCGGGAACCGCTCGCGGATTTCCTTCGCGAAGCCCGACGCGTCGGCGTGCTCCGCCCCCGGGCGGGCGTTCCCGCCGTGCGCGTCCGCGCCGCGGAAAGCTTCGTCGGGCGCCCGTTCGACCGCGCCTTCGACCTCGCCGACGATTCCGAACTCTACTGCACCGAGCTGGTTCTGCGCGCGGTCCGGGACGCGGATCCGGGATTTTCGGCGCGTACCTTCGGGCTCGCCGGCCGCGAAATCGTTCCCGCGGACGCGTTTTCCGACCCCGCGTTCGCCGAGGAGCTTTTCGACTCCGGCGCAAAGGAAGACGAAGAGCGCCCCGGGCGGTGAGCGTTCCCGCGGGGCGCCGCCGCGCGCGTGTTTTCCGTTTGCAAAGCGGGCGGGAAAAGCGTTTCTTTGCGG
>JBJEVP010000048.1:0-14130 GCA_051884475.1 Candidatus Spyradosoma sp. | reverse complement strand
ACGGCGGCGGCGAGCGCGGCGAGGTCGAGCCGCGTTCCCGCGGAGACGGAATTTTCTTCGAACCAGCCCGCGCGCATCTCCAGCACGAACTTCACGTCCGCATCGCGGGAAACGGTGGTCTCGACGTCCTCGGCGAACATTTCGCGCGTTTCGAGCAGCGTTCCCGACGCGTCGAAGAACCCGACGGAAAGGTCCGCGGGAACGCCGCGCATCCAGAACGCGCGGCGGTTTTCGTCCGCATAGACGAAGAGCATCCCCGCGTTCCCGTCGAGCCCGCGGCAGCCCGTCAGCCCGCGGCGCCGTTCGAGGTCCGTCAGCGCGAGGCGCAGCGAAAGCGTCTTTTCGCCGAGCCGCATCGGGAACGACGAAAAGAAATCCGCGTTCCCGCGCGCCGGCGCCGCGTCCCCGTCGATTTTTTCGCAGGCGGGAACGAGCGCGAGCCCGAAGGCGCACACCGCGGCGAGCAGGACGGGAACGGCGATTTTTTTCCGCATCGGGGATTTCGCGCCTCTCATCGCTTTTCGGCGGGCGGGAGCATGCGCGCGCGCGCGCCGGGCTTGGGGAACTGCAGCGTGACGGTCGTGCCCTTGCCCGGCTCGCTGTCGATGCCGACCTGCCCGCCGTGTTCGCGCATGATGCGCATCACGATCATCATTCCGAGGCCGTGCCCGTTGTTCTTCGTCGTGAAGAAAGGCTCGTAGATCTTCGAAATGTCATCGCGCGAGATGCCGCACCCGGTGTCCCGCACGCGCAGATAGACGAACGCGTCGTCGCTGTCCGCCTCGATGGAGATGGCGCCGCCGTCCTGCATCGCCTCCATGGCGTTCTTCGTCACGTTGAACACGAGCTGCTTGAGCTGGGAGACGTCGCCGAGCACGACGGGGAGCTCCTTGCAGCGCTGCGTCATGGAGCAGCGGATGTTGCGGTTCTCCAGTTCGATCTTCTGCACGCCGAGGACGTCGATGACGACTTCGACGAGATTCGTCTTCACGAGCGAAGGCTTCTGCGGGCGGATCGCGCCGAGGAAGTTCTTGAGAATGTCGTCGAGGCGGGAAATCTCCTCGAGGCAGACGTTCACGGAGTTCGAGAGCGTCGCGGCGCTCTTCTCGGGAACGTCGAGCTTTCCGAGCTTGCGGCGGATCAGCTCCAGGTGGATCTTCATCGAGTTGAGCGGGTTGCCGATTTCGTGCGCCACGCTCGCGGCGAGCGTGAAGATGGAGTTCACGCGCTCGCTTTCGATCATTTCCTCGGTCGACTGACGGTCCGCCGTGATGTCGCGCAGAATGACGACGAAGCGCGCGGGCGCGGAATCGGAGTTCTGCAGGGAAATCCGGCTGATCTGCAGGCGCAGCCAGCGGTGTTCCGGGTAGAAGATCTCCGCGTCGCGCGCGATGTTCGGCGCGAGTCCGTCCCCGCCGCCCTGGAGAAAATTCAGCGGGCGCCCGAGGTCGGGCACAAGCTTCCACAGCACCGCCGTTCCGGTCTCGTTCGGGCGCAGCCCGATCATGCGCATTCCCGCGCGGTTCGCGTATTCGACCGTTCCCGCGTCGTCGATCACGATCACGCCCTCGTCTATCGTGTCCGAAAGCATCTCGAACAGACCGCGTTCCCGCGCGAGCCGCTGCACGAGAATCGCCAGATTCGTCGAATCCAGATCCTCCAGCCGCCCGAGCACGCGTTCGAGCGACGAGACGCGCCGCCCCGAAGGTTTGCTTTTCTTGTCCGCCATAGCGGCGGAGACTCTCTCGCAAAGGCGGCGGGAACGCAAAAGTTTTTTTTTCCGCTTGCGGAGGGGAACGCGAAGGAGCATGATTTATGGTTCAGCGTCGAGTTCCGCGGGGTGTGAGCCTCGCGAAGCCGGAGCTGCGGCGGGCGACCGCCGCGAGACGGCGTCTCAGACTTTCGGGTCCGGGGCGCGGCGCTCCCCTTCGGGAACGCCCGTCAGCTCTGAAAACAAAACAACGAACATGTACGACAAATCCGAAATCATCAGCAATTATAAACTCAGCGAAAAGGACACCGGTTCCTCCGAAGTCCAGATCGCTCTTCTTTCCGCGCGCATCGCCCACCTCACGGACCACCTGCGCACGCACAAGAAGGACTTCCACAGCCGCCACGGCCTGATCGCCCTGACGAACCGTCGTCGTAAGCTCCTGAACTATCTGAAGAAGAACAAGCTCGAAGCCTACGAAGCGATCATCCAGAAGCTCGGCCTGCGCCGATAGTCGAGAAAAGCGTTCCCGCGGACCCAAAGCTCGCGGGAACGCTTTTTGTTGCGGCCGCACGGAGCCGCGCCCCTTTTTTCTCAAACAAAATACGAACCCCGTTTCCGCAATCCCGCGGAAACACAAGAAGAAGTAAAAAGATATGCAACAAGAATACAGCGTGAAGGTCGAAGAATTCGGCATCACAATCAGCACGGGCTCCATCGCCCGCCAAGCCAACGGCGCCGTCACCGTCGCCTGCGGAGGCACGGAAGTGCTCGTCACCGCGACCGCCGCGAACGAACTGCGCTCCCCCGACCAGGATTTCTTCCCCCTCACGGTCGACTACCGCGAAAAATTCGCCGCCGCCGGACGTTTCCCGGGAGGATACTTCAAGCGCGAAGGCCGTCCCACGGAAAAGGAAATCCTCACGTCCCGCCTCTGCGACCGCCCGCTCCGTCCGCTCTTCCCGAAGGGATTCCTCAACGAAGTGCAGGTCATCGGCCTGCTCCTCGCGACGGACAAGGTGACCGATCCCGACATTCTCATGGTCAACGGCGCCTCCGCCGCCCTGCTCTGCTCCGACATTCCCTGGAACGGCCCCGTCGGCGCCGTCCGCGTCGGCGAAGTCAACGGAGAATTCGTCGTCAACCCGACGCACGAACAGATGCTCGACACGACGCTCGACCTCATCTACGTCGGCAACGAGCAGGACATGATGATGATCGAAGGCTCCGCCGACCAGATGCCGGACGACCGCTTCGTCGAAGCGCTCGAGTTCGCCCACGCCGCGATCCAGAAGATCATCGCCGCGCAGCGCGAGCTCGCCGCCAAGGTCGCCAAGCCCAAGAAGGAATTTCCGCTCGTCATCTGCGACGAGAAGGTCTTCGAGATCTGCAGGCGCGTCGCGAACACGGACGACAAGCTCGCCAAAGCCGTCTATCTGCCCGGCAAGCTCGACCGCAACGCCGCGGTGGACGCCGTCAAGGCGGAGGCGAAGGAAGCCGTTCTCGCCGAGCTCGGCGAAGGCGTCGATCCGCGCCACGTCAACATCGCGTTCGAGGAACTGCAGGAAAAAGTCTATCGCGAAGGCATTCTGAACAAGGGCATCCGCGCGGACGGCCGCGCGCTCGACCAGCTCCGTCCGATCTCCTGCAAGACGGACGTCCTGCCCAGCGTTCACGGCTCGGCGCTTTTCCAGCGCGGCGAAACGCAGGCGCTCGTCATCGCGACGCTCGGCACCTCCAAGGACGCGCAGGAACTCGACGGCCTCTCCGGCGGCCCGAAGTCCAAGTCCTTCATTCTGCACTACAACTTCCCGCCGTTCTCGGTCGGCGAATGCGGCAAGTTCGGCTCGCCCGGACGCCGTGAGATCGGCCACGGCGCGCTCGCGGAACGCTCGCTCGTTCCCGTGCTCCCGAGCGAAGACGAATTCCCCTACGCGATCCGCATTTCCTCCGAGATCATGGAATCGAACGGCTCGACCTCGATGGCCTCGGTCTGCGGCGGCACGCTCGCGCTCATGGACGCCGGCGTCCCGATCACCGCTCCCGTCGCGGGCATCTCCTGCGGTCTGGTGACGCTCCCGGACGAAAACGGCAAGATCGTCAAGCACGTCGTCCTCACCGACATCATCGGTTCGGAAGACCACTTCGGCGACATGGACTTCAAGATCTGCGGCACGCACGCGGGCATCACGGGCTTCCAGCTGGACCTCAAGATCCACGGCCTGCCGATCGACATCGCCAAGGAGGCCATCCGCCAGAACCGCGAGGCGCGCGAAAAGATCCTCGCCCTCATCACGGAGGCGAAGCCGGCTCCGTCCGCCACGATCAAGCCGACCGCGCCGCGCATCCACACCGTGATGATCAATCCGGACAAGATCGGCGCCCTCATCGGCCCGGGCGGCAAGAACATCCGCCGCATCTGCGAGCTCTCCGGCGCGCAGATCGACATCAACGAGGACAACTCCGGCCGCGTGGACATCTTCGCCACCAGCGAGGAGTCCATGCAGCTCGCGATCAACGAAATCAATCTCGCCACGGCGCAGATCGAAAACGGCAAGACCTACAAGGGCATCGTCCGCTCGATCAAGGAATTCGGCTGCTTCGTCGAATGCCTGCCGGGTCAGGAAGGTCTCGTCCACGTCTCCGAACTCGCGGACTTCCGCGTGAACAAGGTCGAGGACGTCGTGAAGCTCGGCGACGAAATCATCGTCAAGTGCGTCGGCGTCGACGACAAGGGACGCGTCCGCCTCTCCCGCCGCGCCGCCATCGCGGAAAAGGAAGGGCGCCCGTACGAGCCCAAGGCCGCCGAACCGCGCGACCGTCCCCGCCGCGACCGCAACGACCGCGGACCGCGCCGCGACCGCAGCGACCGTCCGCGTCGCGAACGCCGCGAAGGCGACGCTCCCGCGGCCGAATGATTTCGGCGTCCGAACCTGAAAAAAAGCGTTCCCGCGATCTCGCGGGAACGCTTTTTTTTTGCGGAGGAGCGGCGCGCGCTTTTTCGTTCCAATCCGGAGCGCGGGGGACTAAAATCCGGAAACACAATTTCTTTCCGCAATGAAAATCATTCACGACGCCGAAGAACTTCAGAAAACCGCGCTTGCGCTCCGCGCGCAGGGCAAGACGATCGCGCTCGTGCCCACGATGGGCAACCTGCACGCCGGGCACGCTTCGCTGATGGACGCCGCGCGCCCGCGGGCGGACGTGCTCGTCGTCTCCGTGTTCGTCAACCCGACGCAGTTCGGCCCCGGCGAGGACTACGAAAAATATCCGCGCACGTTCGAGGACGACCGCCGCGTCTGCGAGGCTCACGGAGTCGACGTGCTTTTCGCGCCGAATCCCGCGACGATCTACGCGCCGGACTTCTCGACCTACGTCGTCGAGGGCGCGTGCTCGCAGGGACTCTGCGGGCGTTCCCGCCCGACGCATTTCCGCGGCGTGTGCACGATCGTGAACGTGCTGTTCAACCTCACGCAGCCGAACGTCGCGGTCTTCGGGCAGAAGGACGCGCAGCAGGTCGCCGTGCTCAAGCGCATGGTGCGCGACCTGCACATTCCGGTGGAAATGGTCGTCTCGCCCATCGTGCGCGAAGGCGACGGGCTCGCGCTCAGCTCGCGCAACCGCTACCTCACGCCGTCGGAGCGCGCCGCCGCGCCGCGCATCCGCGGGACGCTCGCCGCGCTCGAGGAAAAAATCGCCGCGGGAACGCGCGACGCGAAGGCGCTCGCCGCGCTCTTCACGGGAACGCTTTCCGCCGATCCGCTCTTCGAGCCCGAATACATCGAAATCGTGGACGCCTCCACGATGAAGCCGCTCGACGAAATCGCCCCCGGGCGCACGCTGATCGCCGTCGCCGTGCGCATGACGGAATCGCGCACGCGCCTGATCGACAACGTGCGAGTCTGAAAAAAATCTTTTTTTCAAAAAAACGATGCCGGGAAAAACGAAATCCGACGTTCTGGACCTGACGCGTCCCGGCATCATCGAAGCCTCCGCGGGAACGGGAAAGACCTTCACGATCGCGGAGATTTTTCTCGCGCTTCTGCGCGGCGAAAAAACGTTCCCGAAACGGAAAGACGCCGAGGAGGCCGAGGGCGCGTCCGCCGGAGGATTTTCCGCGCCGAGCGCGAGGGAAATCCTCGTCGTCACGTTCACCGAGGCGGCGACGGCGGAGCTGAAGGCGCGCCTGCGCAAAAAAATCCGCGACGCGCTCTCCGGGCCGGAACGGGAGACGAATCCGGACGCGCGCGACGCGCTGATGCTCGCGGACGCGGAGTTCGACGAGGCGCCCGTCTTCACCATCCACGGCTTCTGCCTGCGCGTAATGAAGGAGTTCGGCATCGCGCGTTCGCGCACGGGCGAAGTGCGCGGCGACGTCGGCGACGAGCTCCTCCGCTTCGCCGTCCGGCGGCGCGCGCGCAGAATCGCCGCCGGAGACGAAGTCTGGCGTTCGGTCGAGCCGGGGGAAATCCGCAAAGTCGTCTCGCGTTTTCTGAAAAATCCGGATCTCGTTCCCGTGCCGCCCGCGCCCGAAGACGCCCGCGGGAACGCGCTTTTCCGCGTCGCGCGGGAAGACGTTCCCGAATGGAAGGCCGCGCGGGAACGCGCCCGCGACATCGACTACGACGAGATTCTGACGACGCTCGCCGACGCGCTGCGCGAATCGCCCGGGATCGCCGCGAGAATCGCCGCGCGCTTCAAGGTCGCGGTCGTCGATGAATTTCAGGACACCGACTTCGTGCAGTGGGAAATCTTCCGCCGGATATTTCTCGACAACGGCAGGCCGATTTTCTGCGTCGGCGACCCCAAGCAGGCGATTTACGAATTTCGCGGAGGAGACGTCCGCACCTACCGCGCGGCGCGCGAGGAGATACGGAGGAAAAGCGGCGGGAACGCGCTCGCGCTCGGAAAGAACTGGCGTTCCTCGCCCGCGATGATCGACGCGTTCAACGAAATCTTCGCCTTCGACGAAAACATCTCCGGAGACATCAACGTCGGCACGCACAAGAGCAGACGCGAACTCCGCGCCGGGCTGGGCGGCCTGCTCGAATACTCGCCCGTCGCGTTCCCGCCGGAACGCGCTCCGGCGTTCCCCGAAAAAAGCGGCACGGCGGACGTTCCCGCCGCGGTGCTGCGGCTGGTCGGCGACGAATCCGCCAAGAACCGCGCGAAAGACCTCGTCGCCGAGCGCGCGACGGCGGACATCGTCGATCTCGTCCGCGCGCGCGGCGTTCCCGCGGGAAAAATCGCCGTGCTCGTCTCCGACAACGACGAGGCGAACAGCTTCCGCAAGGCGCTCGCGCACGAAGGCATTCCCGTATCGACGACCGCGCGCGGGAACGTGCTCTGCGAACCCGTCGCGGCCGCGCTTTCCGACGTCGTCCGCGCGATGCTCGACCCGCAGGATTCCTCGCGTTTCCGCCGCGCCCTGCTCTCGCCGTTCTTCGGCACGGCGGGCGAAAAGATTCTGCTCGGAGAAGATTCCGGAGAAGAGGAAGAACGCCTGCGGCAGGCCTTCGCCGAGGCGCGCGCGCGCTGGGAGCGCGAAGGCTTCCTGCCCGCGTTCCGCGGCCTCGCCGACGCGCTCGGATTCTTCCGCGCGCTCTCCGCGCGCCCCGACGCGGAAAAACTCGTGACCGACGTCCGCCACCTCGTCGAACTGATTCACGCGGCCGAACGGGGACGCGCGGTTTCCCCGCGGACGCTCGCCGACGACTTCGCGGCGAAAGTCGAGAACGCCGATCCTCGCGACGAAGCCGACGAGCTGCAGCTCCGCTCGGACAGCGACCGCGACGCCGTGCGCGTGCTCACCGTGCACAAAAGCAAGGGCCTGGAATTCGACGTCGTGTTCGTGCCCTCGCTGTGGTCGCGTTCTCTCGGTCCGGGAAAATCCGAAATCGTCAAGGGCGAAACGGAAGACGGACGCGCCGCCGTCTTTTTCTCGTCCGAAAAGGAGAAGCCCGACGAATTTCTCCGCGCCGCCGTCGAAACGGAATGCGCGACTTCCGCCTGCCTTTTCTACGTCGCGCTGACGCGGGCGCGTTCCCGTCTCGTGCTTTTTCACGTGGGACAGCGCCCGCGCGGCGCGGTCTGGAACTCCTATCAGAAACTGATCCTGGACGCCTGCGGCGCCTCGTCCGACGCCGGCGGAGCCGCTCCGCTCCGCCATTGGAGGATTCTGCGCGGGGACGTCGCCCTGCCCGAAGACGTCTTCCCGAAAAATCCCCGCGTTCCCGAATCCGCCGACGCCGCGCGGGACGCGCTGCTTTCGCCGCAGGAGGCGGAACTCCGCTTCGCGCGGGGCGAGGAGGCGCTGAAGAAAATCGCGCGCGAAACCGAAGGCGTGTTCAGCTTTTCGGGACTCGTGAAATCCGCCGAAACCGCCGACGACTCCGACGTCCGCGGGAACGACGAACCCGATTCCGCCGAAGACGACGAGGACGGCCTTCCCGCGGCGGCGGGAACGGACAATCGGAGCGCGGAACCGTCTTTCCCGACGCGCCCGTTCTTCGATCTGCCTTCCGGAAAAGAGTTCGGGGACGTCGTTCACGCCGTCTTCGAGCGCGTCGATTTCCGTTCCCGCGAAAACCTCGACGAGCTTCTGGACTCCGCCCTGCCGAGGCTTCCGGACTGGTCCCGGAAAAACTCGGACGAAAGAAAACTCCTGCGGGAACGCTTCCGCGCGCTCGTAGAAGAAAATCTCTCGCTCCCGCTTCCGCCGGACGGAATACGGCTCGAAACGCTCGCGCCCCGCGACCTGCTTCGGGAAACGGAATTCAATTTTCCGCTGAAACCCGTGAAGCGCTTCTACGCCGGGCTGCACCGCATCTTCTCCGGCTGGGGCGGAATTTACGCGGAAACGGCGGAGCGCCTGCTGAGCGCGTCCGGGAACGCCGCCGCCGAAAAAAACCTCGCCGGCATGATGAACGGATTCATCGACCTCGCGTTCCGCGCGGACGGCCGCTTCTACATTCTCGACTGGAAGACGAACGCCGTCATTCCGCGGAAGCCCGCGCCGCGCGAAGATTTCCTTCTGCCCGCGTCGGCGATCCGCGAAGAAATCGTGAAGCACGCCTACGCGCTGCAATGGTCGATCTACGCGCTCGCGCTGAAAAAATACATGAGCCGCTGCCTCGGCGACGCTTACGACCACGACCGCGATTTCGGCGGAATCGTCTATCTGTTCGTCCGCTGGCGCGCGCCCTACGTCGACGCGGAAACGCTCACCGCCGAACGTCTCGACGAGCTCGAAGCCTTCCTGGGATAGGCGGAAGCGGCTTCATTAGTCGAGAATTGAAAGTTGAGAATTGAAAGTTGAAAGTTTTCGCGCCCGGGCTCGCCCAGGCGGGGCGAAACGAAGGCAACCCCAAGGCCCGCGCCGTCCGAACGCGCGGACGAGACTAATTGCGCGGAGCTCCGGCTCCGGCGCCCTGTCGGCGTTCCCGCGGACGTTTTTCCGGCGCCGGCGGGAGCGGGGGAAGTCCGAGCTTTTCCCGGACGCCCATGATGTATTCCCGCCGCGCTTTTCTGTCGAGTCCGAGAAATTTTTTGCGTTCGGCGTCCGCCTGTTCCGGCGGAAGCGTCGAAAAATATCGTTCCAAAAGATTTTCCTGCGCGCGGCGGAAGCGTTCCCGCATTTCCTTTTCGTAGGCGGCGCGTTTCTCCGGCGTCATTTCGGCGGACGCGCGTTCGAGATCCTCGGCCATCTGCCGGCGGCGTTCGGGAGGCATTTTTTCCAGGCGGCGGATGAATTCGCCCAGTCGATGCAGCTGCGCGTCCGAAAGCAGAAAGAGCGAACGCATGAGCTTCGCCTCCTCCCGGGAAAAGGCGCAGGGCGGCGGCGGAGGCGCGTCGTCCTCGCCGAGCGCGATGCGGCCGGGCTCCCTGCGCTCCTGCGGAGGCGGCGGCGTTCCCGCGTCCGGAGGCGGCGGAAGGCTTTCGGCGCGGAGCGTTCCCGCGCAGGCGAAAATCGCCGCGAGCGGCAGGATGAGGTTACGGAACTTCATGTCGGCTTTCTCTTTCGGGTTGAAGATGCGGTTTTCGGGAAAATCGGCGGGACTCCGCCGAATCTCTTCCTATGATAAAAAACGATGAACGACGGGCGAAGAAAAAATTTCGTCGCCCGTCGCTCGTCATGACCGCGTCGGAGGATTATTCCTCGACGGGAGCTTCCGGAGCGTCGGCTTCGGGAGCGTCCTTGGCCGGAGGCGGCGGGAGCGGAGCGCCCTTCGGGCCGCAGCCGGGCTTCTTGTGGCCGTTCTTCGGACCGCAGGCCTTGGGACCGCGGGGACCGTTCTGACCGCCGCAGCTGCAGGGCTTGGGACCGCGCGGGCCTTCCTGATGTCCGCAGGCTTTCGGGCCGCGGGGGCCGTCTTTCGGGCAGCAGGCCTTGTCTCCGCAGGGAGCGGGACGCTTGCCGTCGCACTTCCGGCCGTCAGGACCGGGACGGCGGAACTCGGGCTTCGGGAGCGCCTTGAGCGCTTCGGCCTTTTCTTCCGGCGTCAGCTTGCGCACGGCTTCGACTTCGTTCGCGAGCTTCGCGAGATCTTCGTCGGAGAGCGAAAGCAGCACGCGGCGGACGAACGCCTGGCGCTGTTCCGGCGTGGCCTGCGGACGCGCCTTCGGGCCCTTGCCCGGGCGGCCCTTCTGGCAGACCTGCGCTTTTTCAGGGGCCGCGGCGGGAGCGGCGGTTTCGGCGGGAACCTCGGCGAACGCGAACACGGACGCGGCGAGGAACGTGAGGATGGCTGTGATCTTAGTTTTCATAGTATGCAAAAAATTCTGCGGTTTCGGCGGAGTTTTCGTTCAGCACCGCGAGCATGCGCGAAGCGGCGACGAGTTCGTCGAACGAGAACGGGTCGTCGTCCGTCGCGGACGCGAGCCGAGCGAGTTCGGGATCGGAATCCAGCACGCCGGCGACCCGCACGCTGAGATCCTTTTCCGAAAACAGGGAAAGCCCGAGAACGACGGCGAGCGCGGCGGCGAGTCCCGCAGACGCGCGGCGGACGAAGCGCACGACCGAGCCGCGACCCCGCGGGAACGCGACCGCGTTCGCGGGAACGGCGTCGGCGGCGACCGCGCGCATCACGCGCTCGGAAAAATCCTCGGAGCCTTCGACGGGCATCTCGGCGAGCCTCGCGTCGATTTCCGCGTCGGCGATCGCGTCGAACACGCGGCGGGAGAAATCTTCGTCCGCCGCGATCGGCTGCGCCCTCAGCAGCGCGTCCAGGCGCGCTTCGGCATCGACTGTGTTTTCGTGATTCATTCGACAACAGATGAAACGGCGGTTTTTCGGAAAAGTTTCGCGGGAAGGAATTTTTTTCAAAAGATCCCGCCTCGGAGAAGAAAAGCGCCGCTCCCGCGGCTCGGACCCCGTCGCCCGTCCTTCCGCCTCCGAGCCCCGATCCGGCTCACCGTTCGAGCACTTCGGCGAGTTTTTCGCGCAGTTCCCTGCGGGCGCGGAAAATCCACGTCTTCACGTTCTGCACGCTCGCGCCCATGGCGGAGGCGATTTCCTCGTAGGAAAGTTCCTGCTGACGCAGCAGAAGAATCGCCGTGCGGTGGTTTTCCGGGAGCGTCCGCACGGCTTCGGCGAAGGCGCGTTCGACGTCGTTCACGGCGACCTGATCGACCTCGTCGCGCACGGCGGGCAGCTCGCCCGGATCCGTCGCGTCCGCGGGGCGGAGCGCCTCGCGGCGGAAATTGCTGATCAGCGTCGAACGCGCCACGAGAAAGAGCCAGCTCGAAAACTTCGCCTTCGCCTCATACGTTCCCGCGCCGCGCCAGAGCTTCACGAACGTGGTCTGCGCGAGATCCTCCGCCGTGTGCACGGAATTGACCGAACGATAGAAAAAATTGATCAGCGGCTTCCGCCATTTTTCGACGAGTTCCCGCATCGCGCCGAAGTCGCCCGCCCCGACGCGGCGCATCAGCTCCGCGTCGGCGTCGGTTTCCGGGGGCGTCCGCGTTCCCGCGTCTTCGGAAAGTTCGCTCATCGTTCTACAAAAAAATTAAAACGCGCCGGGAACGCAAATGTTTCCGAAAATCTTCCCGCGGCTTCGCCCGGGCGAAAAAAATCGGCGAAAATTCTCGACGGTCGCCCCGTCCCCGCGACGCTTTAAGAAATGTTCTCGCAACGCGAAAAATTTAATGCAGAATTTCGCACGTGCGGGAACGCTCCCGCAGATTTTCATTCCCCATAAAAAACAAACATCACGAAAGGATCAGACTCATGCTCGAAACCCTGAAAAAAACGATTTTCGCCGGAGTCGGCGCCACCGTCATGTCCGCGGACGCCGTGAAGGGCGCGCTCGCCGAGCTCGTCAAGAAAGGCAAGATCTCGGCGGAAGACGCCAAGGCGGCGTTCGACAAGGCCGCGGCGCGCGGCGAGGAAGACGTGAAGGCCCTTTACGAAAAGGCGACCGCCCGCGGCAAAGAAGCCGTCGAAGGGCTCGCGGGAACGAAGCGCATCGAAGCGCTCGAAAACCGCGTCGCCGCGCTCGAGGCGAAGCTCGGAATCGTTCCCGCGCCGGAAGAGCCCGAGGCCGCCGCGCCCGCGGGAACGCCCGAAGCCGAGGCCTGACGCTCCCGCGCCATGACTCCCGACCGACGAAAATCTCCGCTCAAGACCTTCGCGATGCTGCGCAACGGCATGCGCGCGAAGGAGATTTTCGTCGTGCTCCTGCGCAACGGCTTCAACGAGATCATCGACAAGATCTACAGCCCGCACTCGTTTTTCCGCCACGTCATCCCGAAGCCGGACAAGAGCCTCACGATCTGGCGGCGCATCCGAGTCACCTGCGAGGAGCTCGGTCCGACGTTCGTGAAGTTCGGACAGATCGCGAGCACGCGCGAGGACATCCTCCCGCCCCCGCTCATCGAGGAGCTGAAGCTCCTGCGCGACAGCGTTTCGCCCCTGCCCTGGGAGCGCATCGAGCCCGTGATCGACGCGGAGCTGGAAAACGGAATTTCCGAACACTTTTCCGAGTTCGACAAGACGCCGGCCGCCTGCGGCAGCGTCGGACAGGTCTATCGCGCCCGCCTGAAAAGCGGCGAACGCGTCGCCGTGAAGATCCGCCGCCCGGGCGCGGCGCGCGACATGACGCGCGACTTCGAGATTCTCGCCTGGCTCGTCGAGCGCGCGGCGGAAAAATTTCCCGAGCTCGAAACCTATGATCTCGCCGGCGTGCTCGCGGAAATCCGCGACGGCGTTCTGCGCGAGACGGACTTCTCCTTCGAGGCGCGCAACGCGGAATTCTTCAACGCGGCGAATCCGTTCCCGGAAGTCTTCGCGCCGAAGATTTATCCGCAGCTCTCGACCAAGCGCGTCCTCATTTCGGAGTGGATCGACGGCGTCGCGCCGGGAAAGTCCGGAGGCGTCTCCCCGAAAGCGGCGAACGCGGGAGCGCGCTCGCTCTTTCACCAGATCTTCACCTCGGGATTTTTCCACGCCGATCCGCACAGCGGGAACGTTCTGCTGACGCGGGACGGCCGCGTCTGCTTCATCGACTGGGGCATCGCGGGAACGCTTTCGAGGAAAATGCGCTACTTCCTCGCCGACATCTTCGCGGCCGCCGCCGAGAACAACGCCGAAAAGACGCTGCAGGTCGTTCTGCGCGCCTATCCGCCCGAAGAGCGCATCAGCAAGGCGAAGGCGGAATCCGAAATCGCGCTCGTGCTCCGCAGGCATCAGAACTTCACCGGCCAGGGCGGCTCGCTCGGGCACATGATCTTCGAGATGCTGCGCGCGTTCTCGGACTGCGGGCTGCCGCTCCCGCGCGACTACGCGCTGCTCGCGAAATCCGTCATCGTCATGGAGGAAACCGGGCGGGCGGCGGACCCGAACTTCAACATTCAGGCCTTCGCGCAGGAGGCGCTCGCCCGGCTCTACTCCGAACGCTGGAACCCGAAAACGATCGCCGGCGACGCCTGGCGCGGCGCCGAACGCCAGCTCGCCTACGTCAAGGAAATGCCCGAAGCGGTGCAGCGCATTCTCTGGAAAATCGAAAAGGGAGAAGCGAAGATCAACATCGACCACGAAGGCCTGAACTCGACGCGCGTCACGCTCGACAAGGCGACGAACCGCCTTTCTCTCGCGATCATCATCGCCGCGCTGCTCGTCGCCTCCGCCCTGCTCGTCTGCTCGGACTCCTTCGGCGGGAACGCTCCCGGATTCGCGCATCACCTCGGAGTCACCGGATTCATCGTCGCCGCCGTCTGGACGGCCTGGCTTTCCTGGATCATCCTCCGCCGCAAGAACTGAAACCGGCGTCCGCGGACAGGTTCCGACTCTTTTCCTTTCAAAAAAAACGCCGCCGTGAAAATCCCCGCAAAAAATCTCGTTCTGAAGATCGCCGCGCTCGCTGCGTTCTCCGCGTTCCCGCTTTTCGCCCAGGCCGAAGCGCCGGACGATCTCGTTC
>JBJEVP010000047.1:0-3561 GCA_051884475.1 Candidatus Spyradosoma sp. | reverse complement strand
TCAACGTCTGGGAGCACGAGCCCGTCGCCGTGCGCCTGCCCTGGGAAAAGCCGAGGCCGACGAAGACGCCTTCCTGAACGACGAGTTTTTTCCCCGGCGCAAAAAAAAGCGTTCCCGCGGAGATTCGCGGGAACGCTTTTTTGAATTTCGCCTTCGAGGAAATTACGCTTCGACGGGAGCGATCGAGACCTTGCGGTGCGCCTTGTCCCAGACGACCGTGCCGTCCTTGAGCGCGAACAGCGTGTAGTCGCGGCCCATGCCGACGTTGAGTCCGGCGCGCATTTTCGTGCCGCACTGACGAATCAGAATGTTCCCGGCCTTGGCGAACTGCCCGCCGTAAAGTTTGACGCCTCGGCGCTGCGCATTCGAGTCGCGCCCGTTGGAAGAAGTTCCTCCGCCCTTATGATGTGCCATTGTTTGTCCTTCTGTTAAATCAAAAACCGCTTACGCGTTGATGGATTCGATCTTGATGACCGAAAGTTCCTGACGGTGACCGCGCGTGCGGCGATAACCTTTGCGGCGCTTCATCTTGAAGATGACGATTTTCTTGCCGCGTTTGTTTTCGAGAATTTTGGCCGTGACGCTCGCGCCCGGAATCGTCGGCGCGCCGATTTTGGCGGATTCGCCTTCGCCCGCGAAGATGACCTGGTCGATGGTGACGGTGTCGCCCGCTTTGGTTTCGGGATAGCGGTTGACGAAAAGAACATCGCCTTCCTTGACGGTGAACTGGCGTCCCTGCGTGATGATTGTCGCTTTCATGGTTGCTGAAAAAATGTGAATTTTCAAAAAAACAACTTTCGCCGATGTTTGGCAAGCGTTTTTTTGCGTTTTGACCGGAATCGGTGTCTGCGCCGCCTTACTTTTCGAGGATTTCGAGAATCTGCGGAAGCGTTTTCTTGCCGAAGGCGACGATTTCGCCGTCCGCGACGAGCGCGGGAACGCTCATCACTCCGTGCCGTTCCCGCAGTTCGCGGAAGTGCGCGATGTCGAACGCGTCCGAACTGACGTTCGGGTTTTCCAGCGCGATGCGCTGACAGGCCGCGACGACTTCCGGGCACTGCGTGCACGAGAGCGAGACGAGGATTTCGAGCTTTTTCGGCGGAAGCGCGCGGATCCGGGCGCGCAGATCGTCGTCGAGCGCCTGTCCGGGGCCGGCGGCGTTGTAGAGCGCGAGAATGAAGGAATTGACTTCGTGCCCGCCGGGAACGCCGTGGAAGGTCACGCCGCGGGAACGTCCCTCCGCGTCGCAGACGGTCACGCAGGGGCGGGCCGGGGAGTCGGGTTCGCCCGCGGGAGGTCCGAAGTTCAAGGTGATTCGGTCCGAGAGCGCCTCGATTTCCTTGAGGAATTTCTTGAGTTCGTCGGAAGCGGCGGCGTTCCCGGAATCGAGCTGGACGGCGAGAGAAACGTCGTTTTCAAAGCGAGAGAACACGTTTCGGAGCTGAGCGCGCGCGGCTTCGTCGAAGAAATCTCCGTCGGACCGGGCTTCCGGAGCCTCTTCGGCGGGCGCCGTCTCTCGGGGCTCGGCGGCCGCGGCGGAAGCGGGACGGCAGGCGCGGGTCTTCACCGCGGCCGACCTTCGGGCTTCGGGAATGTATTTTTCAAGCGCGGTGGCGGACGTCGCGCCGTCGGCGACCGCGGTCACGACCTGACGCAGCCGTTTGCGGCGAAGGTCTCCGGCGACGTAGACGCCGGGAACGGCGGTCGCGCCCTCCGATTCGGAGACGGCGTATCCGTCTTTGTCGATTTCGAGCACGTTTTTGAGCAGGTCGCTTGCGGGAGCGTAGCCGGCGAACACGAACACGCCGAAGGAGCCTCCGTCCGCCGGACGGAACTCTTCGTTTTCTCCGGTCCGGTTGTTCTTCAGAATCGCGCTTTCGGGGGCGGCGTTCCCGCGGAGTTCGAGGATTTCCGTGTTGAAGCGGACGGAGATTTTCGGATTCGCGGCGACTTCTTCGGCGACGCTTTTCGCGCAGGAAAACGCGTCGCGGCGCACGAGCATCGTGATTTTTTTCGCGTAGCGCGTGAGAAAGACCGCTTCTTCGCACGCGGCGAAGCCTCCGCCGACGACGAGCAGTTCCTTGCCCGTGAAGAATTCTCCGTCGCAGGTCGCGCAGTAGGCGACGCCGTGTCCTCGGAACTCGCTTTCGCCCTTGAATCCGACCGCGCGCGGGCTGGCTCCCGAGGCGATGACCGCCCCGAGCGCCCGCACGGTTCCGCGCGTCGTCTCGACGATCTTCACTTCTCCTGAAAAATCGAGCGAAAGCGCTTCCGCCGCGAGAAATTCCGCGCCGAAGTTCTCGGCCTGGCGCCGCATCGTTTCCGTGAGCGCCTTGCCTGTCGCGCGCAGCACGCCGGGATAATTGACGACTTCGTCGGTGATCGTGATCTGCCCGCCGATGTTCTCGCGCTCGATCACGAGCACGCTGAAGCGCGCCCGCGCGAGATAAATCGCGGCGGACAGTCCGGCGGGACCGGCGCCGACGACGACGGCGTCGTAGATTTCGTTTTCGTTGAAGGATGACATTGGAAAAAAAACGGAGGATGTGAAAAGAAAAGAGGGACGAGAGGGAGAAGCGGACGTGCGGAAAAGTCCGGGAACGGCGACGGGCGACGAATCGCGGCGCCCGTCGCTCCCGGGAACGCGTTCAGAGCGCGCCGACGAGATCGAGGCTCGGCTTCAGCGTCTTCGCGCCCGGCTGCCATTTCGCGGGGCAGACTTCATCGCCGTGTTCGGCGACGAACTGCAGCGCCTGGACCCGGCGGAAGAGTTCGTCCGCGTTGCGTCCGATGTTGCCGGCGACGACTTCGTAGGCGACGATTTTGCCTTCCGGGTTGACGATGAAGGTGCCGCGTTCGGCGAGTCCGGCGTCTTCGATCATGACGTCGAAAGCGCGCGCGAGCGTCGCGGTCGGGTCGGCGAGCATCGGGTAGGAGATCTTCTTGATGATCTTCGAGGCGTCGTGCCACGCCTTGTGGACGAAGTGCGTGTCGCAGGAGACCGAGTAGATTTCGCAGCCGATCTTCCTGAACTCCTCGTATTTGTTCGCGAGGTCTTCGAGTTCGGTCGGGCACACGAACGTGAAGTCCGCCGGATAAAAGAAGAAGACGCTCCATTTCCCGAGGACGTCCTTCTTGGAGACGGGAACGAATTCGTTGTTGACGTAGGCCTGGACCGTGAAGTCCGCGATTTCCTTGTTGATCAGTGACATGATTTTTTTGTTGTTTTTTTTGTTTGTTTTTTCGTTGTTTCGCCGCCCTCGGGGAGATTCCCCCGCGAGCGTCGTTCTCATAGAAATGTAATCATTACAAAAATAAGTCAATACCGTTTTTGTAGTGATTATTGCCGCTCCCGCGAATCCCGTCTCCGCGGCGGCGACGGACGGGCGCCCGTCTCTACGGCGGAGATTCTCTCCGCCCTCGCGTCTTTTTCAAAATTGACGGAGGGGCGGGAACGTGGGAAAATCCCGCCAATATGGGAACCCCAAATATTGCCTCGAACAAGTCGGTCGTGCCCAAAAAATTCCTCGGGCTTTTCATCATGCTCGTCTCCTGCTTCGC
>JBJEVP010000046.1:0-3623 GCA_051884475.1 Candidatus Spyradosoma sp. | reverse complement strand
TCGGTCGGACCGGGAATGAACAATTTCGTAGCCATCGTTTTGAAAAATCTGAAGCCCCGATTATCCGCCGCGGGAACGCGGGAAGGCAAGATTTTAACCGCGCGAAGAGGAAGTTTCGTCGGGCACGGCGGTCTTGTTCTTCAGCAGATAGAAAGTGTCGCCTGCGCTTTCGTCGGGCAGAATCGGCGCGGCGGGGCGTCCGAAGATCGACGGAGAAAGGAAGGGCTTTCCGGTGTTGGCGACGACCTGCACGGCGCGGTCGTCCCAGAGTTCGATCATCGCGAAGTCCTTGCGGTCGGTCACTTCAAGTTCGGGCAGCCCGTTCTCGACGAGCCATTTTCTGACGGGCAGGATTCCCGCGTCGCCCTCGCCCGCGCGGGCGGTGAGGATCTTGACCGTGTAGCCCTCCGCGAGCCAGCGGCGCACGCGGGCGAGCATCACGGGAACGGGCCTGCCGACGTGATCGAGCCCGCGCCAGCCGTCGTAGCGCGCGAGCGTGCCGTCGAGATCGACGCCGATCCACGGGCGCGTTCCCGCCCTTTCGCCGGACGCGGAAACGGCTTCGGGCGCCTCGCCGCGCGTTTCGGGAAGCGGTTCGGACTTCGCCGCCTCGTCGAGATTCGGGCGTTTCTTCTTTTTCGCGGAGAAAATCTTTTTCAGGAAACCGGCCATCGCGCCTCACTCCTCCTCGCTCTGTTCTTTTTTCGGGAAAATCACGGAAAGCAGAATCGACACGGCGAAGACGCCTCCGAGCACGGCGAGCGACTGCCCTATCGAGAACTTGTATTCCCACGCGCCGGGAAGCTCGGCGCAGATGAGCTTCACGCCGATGAACACGAGCGCCACGCCCAGCCCGTAGTGCAGAAAGCGCAGCATCTTCATGAAACCCGAAAGCGCGAAGAAAAACGAGCGCAGCCCGAGAATCGCGAAGATGTTCGACGTGAACGCGAGGAACATTTTTTCCTCCGCGGAAATGCCCTCCTTGGGCAGCACGCCGAGCACCGCGGGAACGCTGTCCACGGCGAAAAGCACGTCGGAAAGCTCGATCACGAGCAGCGCGAGAAACAGCGGGCTCGCGCAAAGCAGCCCGTTTCTGCGGAAAAAGAAATCATGCCCGTTCAGCTCCGGAGAAAAGCGGAAGAGCTTCGTCGCGACGCGCACGACGACGTTGCCCGAAAGATCCTTTTCCTCCTTCTGCGGGAAAAAGAGCTTCACGCCCGTGAAGATCAGAAACGCGCCGAAGATCCAGAGCATCCACTCGAACTTCTCCACCAGCGCGACGCCCCCGAAAATGAACAGCGCGCGGAAGATCACCGCGCCGATGATGCCCCAGAACAGCACGCGGTGCTGATACTTCTCCGGGATCTTGAAGAACGTGAAGATCAGAATGAACACGAACAGATTGTCCACGCTCAGCGCGAGTTCGAGCAGATAGCCCGCCGAGAAGAGCTGCGCCTTCTCCTGCCCGTGCCAGACCCAGATGCCGCCGAAGGCCGCGCCCGCGAGCGCGATCCACACCACGCTCCACGCCACCGCCTCGCGGAACGGAACCGGCTTGTCGTGCTTGTGAAAGACGCCGAGATCGAGCGCGAGCATCGTCACGATGAACGCGCCGAAAACCGCCCACGCCCAATGCGGGAACGCTTCCGCCGCGGGAACGCCCGACGAGGTCGCCAAAAAGCAAAGAGTTTCGAAAATGCTCATAAATTTCTCATCACAATCTTGCGCCAAAGACGCCGCCCGCGCAAATTGAAATTCGCCGAAAGCCGCGCGCGGGAACGCGCGACGCGAAAAAAAAATCTCCCGCGGATTTCGCGGATTACCGAAGATTTCCGGATCCGCGAATCGCTCGAACCGCACGAATTTTCCCGCGTTCCCGGAGGGGGAGAAACGAACCGCCCCCATGCGCAACGCGAAGCGCGGCGAAAATTCGCCCGCGGGCGATTCGGACGCCGCACGGACGAAGACAGGAATGTCTTCGCCCCCAAGGGCAGCCGGAGCGGCCGCCTTCCTTTGAGGAACTCAAAAAAAAAGACGTTCCCGCGAAACGAATCGCGGGAACACGTCTTTTTAAGCGCCGAACTTCAAGTCTCAGGCTTTTCTGCGGCGACGACGCGCCGCGACCAGAGCCAGCGCTCCCGCGCCCGCCATCAACCCGAACGCCGACGGCTCGGGAACGTTCAACGCCTCAAGCGTAGTCGTTCCCGTGTAAATCCCGAGCGACTTCAGCGTGAATGCCGCGCCGTTTCCAGAATTTGCCCAACCGCCGAGCACGAGCGTATTATCAGTTCCCGAAAAGCTCGTAGAAGTCCCCGCCTGCGCAAGAACATATTCGTCCGCCGAAGAGTCCCAAACGAAAATATTTACCGCACCTTCAGTGACGCAGGCGTAAATGGTTCCCGAATAAGGGCTCGCAAAATTATTTGTTTGAGACTGCGACACGCCTGAGTTGGACCCGCTGAAAAATGCAGACCATTCATTATTTCCTGATTTCTGCCCAGTACCGACACCTATGCCATTTGAGTAATTTGTAGTATCAGAATTCGTGTACGCGATCGCTCCGTTATAATAAGAGTAATTCTCAACTTCCAAACGAAGTGTATAACCCGTTGTATCGGCGGTCAAAGAAAGCCCGTTCACATAAATGTCATCCGCCACGCTACTCGAAAAAACTATTTTTCCGTCCTGGATGGTCGGAGAGTTGCTTCCGACCGCCTGAAACGTCAAGCTTGTTCCGACGTCCGACGTCAGATCCGAAAAGTCGTTCCATTCGGCAACGGTCGTCAATTCCGCGTTCGCGAGAGCCGTTCCCGCGGCGAGGAGCGAGGTGATTGCGATGATGTTTTTCATAGATTTTTTAGGTAAAAGTTCGAGAAAGGAGGCGGCGGAAAACGTTTCCGCAGGAGCGTCTCAATTCCTGCATTGTTTTTTAACAAAAAAAAAACGGCGAGCTTCAAGCAAAATCCTGATTTTTTTGTCGCCGGAATTGAAATTTGACTCCGAGACGCGTTCCCGCGAAAATTCTCCGCATGAAAAAACGCCTGATTCCCCTTGCCCTTTTCGCCGCGGCCGCGCCGCTCTTCGCCGAGTCCGTTCCCGCGGAGGAATTTTCGCGCACGCCCGCGGAAACGACCTTCGCCGCCGCCGCGGACAAAGAAAACTGGGACGAGCTTTTCGCGTCCGGACTGTTCGACGCCGACGAAAAGCCGGTGTCTCTCGCCGACGTGAAGAAAAAGAAATTCGTCGGCATCTACTGCTCGGCTTCGTGGTGCGGACCGTGCAAGCAGTTCACGCCCGAACTGATCAAGTTCTACGAAAAGAACAAAGGCAAAATCGCGATCGTGCTCATCGGCGCGGACCGCACGCAGCCCGAAGTCTTCAAATACATGAAGGCCCACGACATGCCGTTCTTCACCGTGGACCGCGACTCCAAGGGCGCGTCCGCCTACAAGCGCAAACAGAACATCAACGGCATTCCCGACTTCCGCGTCTTCAAGAAGAACGGCGAACGCCTTCCCGTGAACGGCCGCGACCTCGGCGCCGTCGAAAAGGCCGTCGGCGGGAAGCGATGAAGATTTCGCTCAAGGATTTCCGCCACGTCGTCTGGGACTGGAACGGCACGC
>JBJEVP010000045.1:0-3626 GCA_051884475.1 Candidatus Spyradosoma sp. | reverse complement strand
CGACCGTCTATCCGCTCACGATGTTCCTGCGCGTGCTCACGGCGCAGCTGCTGATCCTCGTGTTCTGCTCGTGAGGGAAAAAGCGCGTTCCGCTTCCGGGACGCGCTTTTTTTAGGAAAAACGAAACTTCAAAACGATGGACGAAAAAGACGAAAACGGCGCTTCGCTGAAGGAGATTTCGGCGTTGCTGCTTGATTTCGCGGGAACATTGATGCGCTCCGGCGCGCAGACTTCCCGCGTGCTCCGCAACGTGAATCGTCTCGCGGAAACTTTCGGCTGCGAGGCGCATCTGCTGGCGCTTCCGCGCACCATGACGCTGACGCTTTGCCGCGCCGACGCTCCGGAAGATTCGATGACCGTCGTGCGCAAGGTGCGCCCCGGCGCTTTGGACTTCCGCACGGTTTCCGAACTGCGCGTCCTGACGTGGGAGGCGGCGAAGAACGGTTTTTCGCCGGCGCTCTGCAGGGAACGCTACGAAGAGATTCTGCGCGGAGCGAAACCGCTTCGCGGATGGAGGCTTTGGACGGCGGTCGCCTGCGGAAACGCCGCGTTCTGCTATCTGCTCGGCGGACACGCTCTGCCGGCGGGCGGCGTTCGCTCCTCTCTCGTCGTGTTCGTCGCGACCTTTCTCGGCTTCTGTGTGCGGGAACGCCTGAGCGCGCTCGGGATGAACCATCTGATCGTGTTTCTGCTGAGCGCGTTCGTCGCCTCGTTCACGGCGGGAACGCTCGCGCATGAAATGAGTTTTCACACGGACCTCGCGGTTTCGACGAGCGTGCTCTTTCTCGTGCCGGGCGTGCCGTTGCTCAATTCCGTCATCGACCTCATCGACGGGCATGCTCTCGCCGGGCTTTCCCGTCTCGTGAACGCCACGCTGCTCCTGCTGTCTATGACGCTCGGGCTCATTCTCACGGTCGTCCTTCTCGGCTCCAAGACGCTGTTATGATCACCGGAATTTTGCTCGACGCGCTTTGCGCGGCAGTTGCCGGAACGGGCTTCGGCATGATTTCCAATCCTCCGCGCCGCCTTCTCTTCGTCGCGGGAGCGCTCGCCGCGTGCGGGCACGCGCTGCGCTTCTGGCTGGCGACCGGTCCCGCGCAATGGGGCATCGCGTCTGCGACGCTCGCGGGCGCGTTCGTCATCGGCATGGGCGGATTCGTCGCGGGGAGGATCAGCGGCTGTCCGAGCGAGATTTTTTCGTTCCCGGCGCTGCTGCCGTTCGTTCCCGGACTCAAGGCGTACTACGCAGTGCTCGCGCTGCTGAAATTTTTGCGCTGCGGGGACGACGTCGCGGCGGCGCAGCGCTTCATCGGAGAATTTTTCGAAAACGGGCTGGCGGCTGTCTTCGTGCTGCTCGCGATCGTCGTGGGCGCGGCGTTTTCCTTGTTCGCGGACACGCTTTCGAGCAGACGCGACACGCGCCGTCTCCGGCTTTTCCGGAGAAAAAATTCTCCCGCCGTTTCCGACTGAGCCCGCGTTCTGTTTTTTTTTACGTCGCCGTCGGGCGGAGAATGCGCATACTTGGGCGGCAAATGAAACGTCGCTTCCGCTTCCCCTCCGTCTTCCCGCGCATCCTTTCCGCCGTCGCGTTTTTGTGCGTCGCCGCCGTTTCGGCGTTCGCCGCGTGCGACGTCGTCCCGCTCCCGCAGAAATACGAGGAGCCGCGTTCGGGCGGAACCGTTCCCGCGCACGGACTTGAGAAGAAGGTCTCCGTCGAGCGCGTGAAGACGCTCAAGGGCGTTCCCGCGCGCGCGGCGGACGAGGCGTATTCGCTCACCGTCTCCAAAAGCGGCGTGAAGATCCGCGCGACCACGGACGCGGGCGTGCTCAACGCGCGCAAGACGCTCACGCGCATGATCGCCGCCGCCGAGGCGGAAGGGCGCGGCGTTCCCGCGTGCAAGGTGCTCGACTGGCCGGCGTATCCGATGCGCGGTTTCATGATGGACTGCGGGCGCAGCTTCATTCCGCTCGCCGACCTGAAGAAGATCGTCGAGTTCTGCGCGGCCTGCAAGATCAACGTCTTTCACTGGCACCTGACGGAAAACCAGGGCTGGCGGCTCGAGAGCAAACTGTATCCGAAGCTCAACGCCAAAAGCAGCTACACGCGCGACGAGGGCAGGTTCTACACGTTCAAGGAGGCGCGCGAGCTCGTCGAGTTCTGCCGCGAGCGCGGCGTCATGCTCATTCCCGAAATCGACATGCCCGGCCATTCGGCGGCCTTCGAACGCGCGTTCGGCTGCGGCATGCAGACGGAGAAGGGCACGGAGATCCTGAAAAATCTCGTGGACGAGGCGATCCGCGAGGCGTTCCCGACGGACGCGACGCCGTATTTCCACATCGGCACGGACGAAGTGAAGATCGTGAACCCGAATTTCGTGCCCGAGATGGTCGCGTTCGTGCGCGCGCGCGGCAAAAAGGCCGCGACGTGGAATCCCGGCGCGCCTTACAAGCCGGGCGAAATCGACCTCGTGCAGATGTGGAGCGGGCGCGGACGTCCGCTCGCGGGAACGCCGTCGCTCGACTGCCGCCTGCATTATTTCAACCACTTCGATTCGTTCGCCGATCCCGTCGCGGTGTTCTTCTCCAATTTCGGCGGAAAACCTGAGGCGGACGACACGATCGCGGGCGGCGTCGCGGCGATCTGGTGCGACCGGCGCATCGTCGGCACGGACGCGATTCTGGCGAACAATTCGTTTTATCCGGCGATTCTCGCCTTCGCGGAGACCGCGTGGCGCGGCGGCCGCGAAAAATATTTTCACGACGGTCACGGCACCGTCATTCCGACCGAGGGCGAAGACCTCGAAAAGCTGCGCGACTTCGAGCGCCGCATTCTTCCCTTCAAGAAAAAGCTCGGCGCGAAAATGCCCTGGGTGCCGCAGGCGGACGTCCGCTGGCGCGTGACCGAGGCGTTCCCGAACGGCGGAGACCTCAAAAAGGAGTTCCCGCCGGAAAAGGAACTGAAGGACGAATACGTTTTCGAGGGCAGGAAAATCGGCACGCGCGAGGCGCGCGGAGCGGCGGTCTATCTGCGCCACGTCTGGGGCAAGGGCGGGCTCGGCACCGTCGCCGCGCTGCTCGACGATCCGCAGCCGAACTCGACCGTGTACGCGTGGGCGTGGGTGCATTCGCCGAAGAAGCAGAAAGTCGGCATCTGGGCGCAGACGCACAAGGTCGGCGCGTCCGAGCCGGACCTGCCGCCGCCGCAGGGCAAATGGGACGAGCGCGAATCGCGGTTCTGGCTCAACGGCAAGGAAATCCCGCCGCCGCGCTGGGAAAACTCGCACACGGGACGCAATCAGGAAACGCCGCTCGCCAACGAGAACTTCGAGGTGCGCCCGCCGATCGCCGCGACGCTGAACGCGGGCTGGAACAAGGTGCTGATCAAGCTGCCCGTGGCGGGCTTTTCCTCGGGGCGCGCCCGCCTCTACAAATGGATGTTCACGTTCGCGTTCGTTTCGCCGGACGGTTCCTCGCCCGTCGAGGGGCTGCGCTGGGAAATCGACGAGGCCGCGACGAAGAAGTGAAGCGGCGCGTCCGGGTTCGGCGCGCCCTCCGCTAACGGACGGCGGAATAGTCGCGCGCGCCGAAGAGCGCGGTGCCGACGCGCACCATCGTGGAGCCCGCGG
>JBJEVP010000044.1:2567-3634 GCA_051884475.1 Candidatus Spyradosoma sp. | reverse complement strand
AAAGAAATTCGCGGTTTCCGCTTTGCCTTTTCGGGCGTTCCCGCGTAAACTTGCAGGATTTTTTTTCTCGCGCTTCACTTCCTTTTGAAAAAAGAGTTGCGTGTTGTTTTTTTTTTTGAAAAATAAGACCTAAGAAAAGAGACGGGAACGCCGCCTCCGCTCCGTTTTCGAACACGAAAAATCTTCAAAGGACTTAGGCTATGAAATCTTCAAAAATCCTCATCACCTCCCTCCTCGCCGCCGCCGCGATGAGCGCCGCTCCCGCGTGGGCGACCGTAGAAGTTGGAGAAGTCCAGTCTTGGACTTGGGACAACGTCACGACCGGATACGACACAGACACGCAAAGCAATCTTAAGAGAGACCTTGGTCAATTTTACTTTAAGTCCGGCGGAAATATTGAAGGCAACGATATTGTCATCGGCGGAACTACTGAAGCTGACTCCGCGAAAGGTCTCGTCATTACGGACGCGAACGGTGGAACATACACCCTTTCCGGGAGCGTGACAGGGACGGGTATTTTGGCGATTAGGGCTTCCTCTGGATATGGGACGAATCAGTTGATCTTTTCCGGAGATGTTTCTGGATTCAGCGGGAAGTTCTATGTGAACACAGGGAGTGCACATACGCTTAAATTCTCAGGATCCAGCACGACGGCGCTTTCCGGTACGGGAACGATTGAGACCAACAAGACGCTTGTTTACGAAAAGGGGGCTGGCGCCACTTATACAATCGCGAACTCTTCCATCACAGCAAAGACATTGCAGTTCACAGGCGGCGCGAACTACACCGTTTCTTCGACGGTCACGGGACAGGATTCTACGGCGTCGAATAACACGCTGACGATTTCTGCGGGAACGCAGAATTCCCCTGTCTCGACTACGTTTACGAACACCGTCTCCAATTTCGGTACGATTTCCGTCGGGAACTATGCGACGGGGACGATTTCCAGCGCGTACACGAACAGCGGAACGCTGACGAAAACCGGCGCGGGAACACTGGTGTTCGGCAATTCGGCGAACATTTCGAATCTGACGATTTCGGACGGCATCGTTCAAATCAATAATGCG
>JBJEVP010000044.1:0-2467 GCA_051884475.1 Candidatus Spyradosoma sp. | reverse complement strand
GCGTTCCATTTTTGAATTGGGCGCGAGCGGCGTGGATTCGACGGGCGCGTTCACCGGAACGATTGCGTTTTCGGGAACTAATAATGGGAGCAATCGCTCCGGCTCGTTGGTCATCTCCAACGGCGCCGTCGCGAGCAACGCGGAAATCAGCTTGGCAAGCACTGCGAGTAGCGGCGCGATTTTGTCTTTGGGCGTGAACGCCAGCAGCGTGACTATCGGCGGCTTGTCTTCCACGTTGGGGACGACGAAGGCGAAGGTCTATTCGGGCGCGATTGACTTGGGGTCTGCATATGATGCGGCCTACGGAGACTCTGCTACGTCCACGGGCACTACGCGCAGTCTCGTCATCGACGCGGCGGAGGGCAAAAACTTCTCGTTCAACGGGGAAATCCTCGCGAATCTGAATTTGGAAAAAGACGGCGCGGGAACGCAGACGCTCGCGGGCGCGAGCGCGACGTTCAACGGCTCCGTCACGGTTGCCGGAGGCGTTCTCAAACTGACGAACGCGGCGGCGTTGGGCGCGGGAACGTCGGGCGACGTGCTCGTGAAGAGCGGGGCGACGTTGGCGCGCGCCGTCGACGGCACGCTCAGCTTCGGCGGAACGTTCACGACGGAAAGCTCCGCGGTGCTCGACCTCGGAAACGTTGCGGCCTCGGCGGCGGCTATTTCCGCGACGGGTGACGTGACCATCGCCGGCGGCACGGTCTTCAACCTGACGTCGCTTGAAGACGGCGCGATTCTGGCGGCTTCTTCTTCGGGAACGCTGACGAAGAGCGGCGACGTCTCCGTTTTTCTGAACGGCGTCGCGGTCGGTTCGCGCACGGGAGTTTCCGTGAACGAATCGAATCAGCTCGTTTTGAGCAACACGAAACTGACGCTGACTTGGGCGGGAACGGAGAGCGACTCGTGGAGCGTCGGCGGAGGTGTCTGGAAGGACACGAGCGAGACGTTCCAGACCGGCGACAATGTCGTTTTTGACGGCGACGCGACTGTGAGCGCCGGAGACGGCATCGTGGCGACGGACATTTCCGTCACGTCGGGAAGCGTCTCGCTTTCCGGCGGGAGCGTCTCGGCTACAGGCGTGTTGACGGTTTCCTCCGGCGCGAGTCTTACGGTGAACGAAGGCGTGCTCGGCGCGGTCTCGGGCGGGATTTCGCTTGAAGAGAATTCGACGCTGAAGCTCGTCGGCGCGGCGATTGACGGAATGACGAACGTCGTTTCCGGCGAAGGCAAGGTCGTGCTGGACAAAGGAAGCGTCATCTCTACGGAGCCGACCATTTCCACGGCGAACGTGCTCACGGACGCCATTTCCGTCGAGAAGATCGGGAACACGAAAGTCTCCATCACGGCGGCGCAGAGCTACACGGGCGACACGACGATCACGGCGGGCATCATCGGCGTCGGGCACAACAGCGCGCTCGGTTCGGGAACGATTACTTTGAACGGAGGTCAGATTACGGCGCACATCGCCGCGCTGACGCTCGCCAACGCGATTGAAATCGGCGCGAACGGCGGCACGATTCACACGAACGACAACGCGTCCAACACGATTACGCTGAACGGCACGATTTCCGGCACGGGAACGCTGACGAAGGCGGGTCCGGGAACGCTCTTCATCAAGGATTGCACTACGAACGCGTTTCACGGTACACTGGTCGTCGAGAGCGGCGTCGTGATGATGGGGCAGGACGCCAACGGCCGTTCGGATTCGAGCCTGACGGACAGCGCGCACGGCGCGAAGATTTTCGTGAAGAACGGGGCGACGTTCACGACGCACATGGGGAGCTCTTCTGCTGCGGCTCCGAACACGTTCAATGGCGATTTTTACATCGCGAGCGGCGCGACGCTCGGAAACAAAGACGGGCACGTCAAGCTCGCGGGCGACATCGTCTTCGGTGCGACGGATACGGAAGGGAACTTTGATTCGAACGCTACGGTCACCTACGCGCAATATTGGCAGAAGGCGGTGGAATTCGCCGGCGCGATTTCCGGTGCGGGAATGGTGACGTTGCAGAACGCTACCGCAGAAAACGGAACCGCGTATTACAAGATTTCCGGTTCAGACAATACGTTCGCGGGAACTTACAAACTGATGGGGGCTTCAAGCAAGTTGGTGAAGTTTCAGTTGACGAACGAAGCCGCAGCGCAGAACGCGACCGTCAATCTTTCCACTCAATACGCGAGCATGGAACTTGGCGCGGGGACGGTCAGAATTGCTGGTCTTGAGGGCGTTTCCGGCTCGTCCGTCACGCTTCTTTCCGGAACGGCCGCTTCGACGCTGACGGTGAACCAAACGGCGAACACGACGTTTGCGGGAACGCTTGCCGCGGGAATCGCGCTGCTGAAAGACGGCACGGGAACACTGACGCTGAGCGGCGACAATTCCGCGAACTCGAGCGGCATCGAAATCGCGAAGGGCGTCGTGGAGGCGACGAACGCGGCGGCTCTCGGCGCGGCGGCGAACGCG
>JBJEVP010000043.1:0-3657 GCA_051884475.1 Candidatus Spyradosoma sp. | reverse complement strand
TCCGGCTCCGCGTCCGCGGGCGCCGGCGGGAGCGCGGGCATTCCGTAGGCGCCCGTCGCGCTTTCCTCCGCCGCGGCGCAGAGCCTCAGATTGTAGAGGTCGAACGTCCGCGTCCGGTGGTGTTTCATTTGTGTAGCACGACGGGGCAAGGCTGCGTTATTCGTCCATTTCGAGGAAGTCGACCTCGCCGTCTTCGATGAGTTGGCGCAGGCACTTTCCGTCGATTTTGAAGTTTTCCATGAGGTCGAACTCGTCCTTGAATCCGCGGACGAATTTTCCGCGTTTTTCCGGGAACTCGTTGTAGAACCAGTCGCGGAGAATAAATTCGCACGAGCGCGCTTCGTCCGGAGCGGCTTCGTCGTCGTCAAGCGTGTATCCGGAAAAGAAATACTCTTTTTCGTGAATCTTTACGCGGATTCCAAGATGAGTGGTTATCACGTATGCGTAAAAGGCATCACGGGCAGAGCGTATCAGAAGTTCTTTTTTTTCTTTCTCGTTCATATTTTTGCAGTTTTCGCCAATTCGACGATGTTTTCAACAAATTTCTTCTGAGCTCTTGTCAGAGGTTCGCCTTTCTTGTTTGTCCTTTCGAAGTTCTTCCAATGGTGGACGTGCGGACCGATTCCCTCGTCCTTCGTGTGAATGTCCATCAGCTTCTTTCCCGTTCGAGGATCCATGACTGAGATTTCCTTCACCTGTCCCTTGAGCTTTCCTTTTTCGTAGCGCGTCACGTAGATCTTCGTCTTCGTGTGAGTGTGCATCGGAGAAGATTCATTCCCCTTTGAGTGCTTGCTGTGCCTGAGGAAATGAACGTCGCCCTTTCTGTCCACGGTCTCCCATACGCGGCTTTCCGGATTAGTCGCGAGTGTCTCTAAGGAAATTCTCGAGTGTCCCATGAGCGCTCAGATTTCTTTTGCGGTGAAATCCTCCTCGCGGTCGATGTCGAGGGCTTCGGCGATTGGGGTTTCTACGAGGCGAATTTTCGCTCCGTGGAAAAGCGACGCGTTCGGGCTTAGGCGCGCGGCGAGAAAGAGCGTGACCGCGCCCGTGAACCGCCACAGCTGCGGGAGCGTCTGCCTGGGCGCGGAGGGCGGCGCGTCGGCGAAAAGCGCGCGCGCGGGCGGCGGAAGTTCCGGGCGCGTCGTCGTCGGCTGCTGCTGCGGCTCGGCGGCGTCCTCCGCCGCGGCTGCGGGAACGGCTCCGGTAAAAAACGCGGTCGCCTTGTCGCGCACGCGCACGGCGGAGATTGCGACGTCGTCCGCGCCGAGCTTAGGGGCGAGCGCGGCGAAGCGTTCCAGCGTCTCTCCGGAGGTGCGCGGCGAGGTGCACTGCACGAGGGCGATCTGCGTTCCCGCGTGAATCCGCATGAAGTCCGCGGCGGCGAGGCGCCACAGGCGCTCGGAGACGTCTTCGTGCGCGGGAACGGCCTCGTCGAGCACGGCGAAAGCGCCTGCCGATTGTGCGCACTCGGCGAGCCGCGCGGAATCGACGAGTGCGATCACTCTGTTTTTCCCGAAGACGGAGATGCACTTTTCAAGGGCGCGCGCGAGCAGCGGGCGAGAGTCTTCGCCGAATCGGCGGATGTTTTTGTCTTTGAGCGAGCTTCCGGCCCGCGCGGGAACGATGCAGATCATGGTTTTTAAGGTTGAGAGTATTTCGCTCCGCTCTCGGCGCGGACGCGTGTTTCCTCCGTCGCCGCGTCGAGATGCCAGGGGCCTTCGCGGCGCAGGTAGTCGCGGAACTCCGCCTCGGTGCGCGAGAATCCGTAGAGGCGGATTTCCGCGTCGGGAAACTTTTCGGCGAGGGCGGCGAGCGCGAGCGTGCCCGTCGTCCATCTTTCGCGTCCGGGAGCGACGCGCAGGCGCTCCACGTCGAGCCCGGCGAAGTCTTCGCGGAAGGCGCGGGAACGCGTCATGAAAAAATTCTTCGCGACGAAGATCTTCGCGCGCGCCGCGCGGCAGGCGGAGGCGGCCTTCTCACGAAGCGGATGAAAGAGCCATGCGCTTGTGGGCGTGAGGAACAGCGCGTCGACGCGCGAGCCGTAGCGCCCCCCGAGCCCGGCGCAGTGGTTGAGCCGCGCGACGAAGTCCGCCGCGTCGATTTCCGCGGAGCAGTCGCGCCTCGCCGGCGCGTTTCCGATCAGGGCGATTTTCATGCGGCTTCCTCAGCACGTGATCCAGGGGAACGCGGCGAACAGATCTCCGCGCAGAAACTGCCTCACGACGACGTCGCCGCCGGCGTCCGGAGCCTTCACATCGGCGAGCTCGACGGCCCAGCCCGGCGATTTCTCGCTGAACGCCGGCACGTCCGCCGCCGCGACGACGCTCAGCTTCATTCCCGCGGGCGAGTCGTATCCGCCGAACTTCGCCACGAGAAACAGCTTTCCCGGCGCGAAGTTCAGCGCCGTTTCCTCGACCTCGAAGCGCTTCGGCGTCGCCGCACGGAGCTTGTCCCAAACCTCCGTGTTCCCGAGCAGGCTTATCATGATCATTCCCAGCCACACGTTCCCGCGGGCGACGACGATGCGCGCGGGGGCGCCCGCCGCGTCGTATTCGACGCCGACCTCGAACGGGTGCCGCCGCGGCGCGCTTTCCCAGGGGTTGCCGCCTGCGGGCGTTCCCGCGGCGTCGGGCGTCCGCGCGGCGAGGGCGCTCTGCGCCGCTCTCATCCATTCGAGGATTCGGTTCATGTCGTCGGCGCGGACGGGTTCGCCCGCGTGCACGTCGGCGGGAATTTCGGGAAGGTCTGTGATGTTCATTTTTTTTGTTTTGAAGTCGAAAATTCGTTCGTTCAGAATCCGCGGCATGAAGAAGATTTTCCTCGCCTGTTGCGCGCTTGCCTCCGCCTGTCTTTTCGCCGCGGTTCCTTCGGGAGATTCCGCGAAGGAAAAGGCCGCGCGCTGCTACGGGAAAATCAGAATCGTGAGTTCGTCCTTCAATCCGGATTTCAAAGTGAGCAAAGCGCTCAATTCAAGCCTTGCGACGTTGCGCGTCGAGCGGGTGACGCATCGTGAAAGCGCCAACGCTCCCGGGAAATGGTATATCTTGTCGGACACTTCTCCGCTTAAAGAAGATTTTCGCGTGGCGTTCGTTTCCGTCGCAGAAGATTTTTCCGTTGCGTTCGTGGATAATTTTCCGGGCGTGAACTGAGACTTTCGCTCATTTGTAGAGGTCTTTGTCCCATTCGGCGTCCGGCGCGGCGCACTTCCACGTCGAGACGATTTTCCATTTCTTGCCGGATTTCGTCTTCTCCGCGGTCACCTTATCGAGAATCCAGCTGCCGCTCGGCGCGTCCCCGGGCGGCGTTTCGATTTTGCCGAGCCTGCGCGTGTTCGACGCGAGGCTCGACGCGTATTTCGTTTCCGTCCACGTCGCGCGGGCTTCCTTGTAGTCCTTCATGCCGGACTTGATTTTCTTGAGCAGCAGTTTGCCCGCGTCCGTCTTCACGTGCTTCGCGATCGCCGCCGCCAGCGTCAGCGTGCTTTTTTCGTCCGCCTTGACCACGGGCGCGCCGGACGCGTCCGCCGTCACTTGATTCGACATTCGGAACTTGCGATTCGCGATTAGCTCTTGGCGCTTAGCGATTAGCTGTTAGCCGACCGCCAAAACTCAACCACGAATGAACACGAAAGACACGGAAATGAAAGCGTCGCTCCGG
>JBJEVP010000042.1:0-3680 GCA_051884475.1 Candidatus Spyradosoma sp. | reverse complement strand
GGCGAGCGCGAACGCGCCCGCGAGCAGCCCGAACGCCGAAGGCTCGGGAACCGTCGAAGTCAGCGTCACCGTGCCCGTCGCCGAATCGTAGCCCGCGACCTTCCAGTTCGCCATGCCGCTTCCGAGCGAGAAATTCTCCGTCGTCAGCGCGCTCGTGTCCGCCGTTTCCGCGTCGAAAATCCTGTACGCGACGCTCGACGCGGCGCCGAGCGCGGATTCGTCCGCCGCCGTGAGTTCGATCGTCGTGTCCGCGCCGAAGATCACCGCCGCGCCCGACGCGAGCGTGACCGCCGCGGCGGCTTCGCCCGTCTCGACCGCCGTTCCCGCGATCGCGGCCGCATCCGCGTAAAATCCTTCGCCGAGCACGATCGAAATCGCGAGCGCGTTTTTGCTCACGGCGTCCGTTCCCGCGGCGAGTTCCAGGCGCGCCCCGCCGGAAAGCGCGAGCGCGTTCGTGTTCTCGGCGAAATCGCCCGCCTTCATCGCGAGCTTCGCCGCCGCGCCCTCGAGCGCGAGCGTTCCCGCCGCGAATTTCGCCGCCGCCGTCGCGTCCGCCTCCGCGCCGACGAGCCGGAACGCCTTCGCCGTGACCGTCGTGCCGTAAAAATCGCCCGCGCCGGAAAGCGTGAACGTTTCGCCGACGCGGATTTCGACGCTCTCTCCCGTCCGCGAAGCCGCGTCGAGATTTTTCAGCCTGCCCGCCGAAAAATTCCCCGTCACGGAAAGCGCGCCGCTCGTTTTGCCGTAGTAGTCCTCCTTCGCCTGAAAGTCGAACTCCTCGGAAACGGCGAGGTCGCCCGCGTGCTCGATCGTTCCGCCCGAGACGGTAACGCCGTACACGCGGAGCGCGCCCGCAGTCTTCAGCGTGCCGAGAGCGGTGGAGGAAAGCCCGCTGCGCGCGACCAGCGTGCTTCCGGACCACACGTTGGAAAGCTCGAGCGTCGCCTTCGTCAGATCGACCGTGCCGTCGCCGTTGTGCTGAACCATCTGCCCCTTGATCACGGAGCCTTCGACGAGCTCGACCGCGGCGTTCGCGTAGCCCGTCGTGAACACGAGGCGCTCCGTTTCGACGCGCAGCGCGTTGCCGTTCGTCGTCAGCGTGCGGATTCCGGTCCCGCGCCCGGCGTTGAGAATCGTGCCGGCGGCGTTCAGCGTCACGTCGCCGAGAGTCAGCGTGCCCGCCGTGCAGGAAACCGTCGCGTCGCCTGCGGAGCCCGCGTTCAGCACGAGCGCGTCGCCGGAGACCGTGTTCCCGGCGAACTCGAACGTTCCCGCGACGACGAGTCTTTTCGCGGAAACGGCTTCGCTCGTGTGCAGTTCGCCGGAGACGGAAAGCGTTCCCGCGGAAGCGTCGAGCCTGAGCGCGACGGGATTCGCGCTCGTGCCGCAGCGGGCGCTCAGCGAAATGTCGGTCGGGCTCGTGACGGACGCCGCGCCCGCGACATCGACTTCGCCCAGATCGAGCGCGCCCAGCGCGAGATCGACCAGCTCGTTCTCGAACGTGGACGTCGCCGTGAGCGACGCGCCGTCTTCAAGCCGCGTCCGCGTCGCCGCGGCGTTCTTGTAATTCTTCAGCACGCCCGCGCCGGAGACCACGAGCTCGCCGACGCTCAGATTCGAGACTTTGGTGGACGTATTTTCGCTCGCTCCCGCGAACGTCGCCGCGCCGTCGGATTCCGTGCCGTGGAGCGTGAGCTTCCCGATCGCGGCGTCCGTGCCGAGCGTGGTGAGCGCCGCGGTCGCGCCGCCGTAAATCAGCAGCTCGCCGTCCCCGGAAACGCCTTCGGCGAAAGTCGAGTCCGCGTAAAGACCCAGGCTGCCGTTCTCCGCGACGGAAACCGCCTTCGCGAAGTGCGCCGAGTCGAAATACGCGTTGCCGGAAGCCGCGACGCCGAACGCGTCCTCGAACGTCGCCGTGCCGTTCGCCCAAAGGCTGCCGTATTCGCCGACGGAGACGGATTTTTTGAACGTCAGCGTTTCCCCCGCCTTTTCGGCGCCGAGCGTGAGCCGCGCCCCGGAGCCCGCGACGGAAACCGCGCCGCCGAACGTCGTCTCCGTTCCCGCGACGCCGCTGAACGTCAGCGCGCCGCCGGCGGAAACTTCGAGCGCGCCGCCGAAGCTCGTGGTCCCCGAGATCGTCGCCTTCGCGCCCGAGCCGCCGACGGAGACGCGCATCAGGCTCGTCGCGGACGCCCCGTTGTCGATTTTGAGCACGCCGCCCGCCGTGACGTCGATCGCGCTCAGGAAGGACACGGGCGACGAGGCGATTTCCAGCGTTCCCGCGACGGCGAGCGTGCTCTGCGTCGTGCTGTTGAACGTCACACTGCCGTCGCCGTGCACGAGCATTTTTCCGCCCGCCGCGATCGTCGCGGAGGCGCCGAGATCCAGCGTGTTGCTTTCGCCCGCGCTCCCGTAAAAATCGAGCGTTCCCGCGACCGTCGAGCCCGTTCCGAATTTCAGCGTCGTGTCTTCCGCGAAAAGCGTGCTGCCGCCCGCGACTTCGAGCGCGCCGTAAAAATCGACGGTCCCGCCGCGCACGCGCACGAACGAGGCGTCCGCGAGCGCGAATTTTTTCGCGGCGCCCGCCGTGCCGCCCGCGAGCCTCGCGCCCGCGCCCAGCTCGATCTCGTAGGGCTTCGCGCTCGTGCCCTTGCCGGAAAAAGTCATGTCCGCCGCGGTCGCGCCGACGTGAAGAAAGTCTTTCGCGCCGACGGAAATTTTCTCCGCGACGCCGTCGACGATGTTCCCGTCGGTGATTTCGACGAAGGTGAGGATTTCGGTCGCGTTTTCGGCGGTCGCAGTCGTTTCGCCGACCTGGAAATTCTTCGCGGAAACGCTCGACGCCGTCACGCGGAAGGAGCTTTCGGTGACGGGGTTCGTCGAAATCAGCTTGTTGAGGAAATCGCGTTCGTCCGCGCTGCTGATGAACGCGACCGTGCCGTTTTCCGCCTTGAAGAGCAGATGCGAGAACGCCGTGGACTTGCCGTTCGGCGTATAGCTGCCGTTCGAGACCAGCGTGCCCATCATCTCGGTCGGGCGATAAGTGATTTTCGAGAGATCGACGGAAATGACGGCGTCCGTTCCCGTCGCCTCGATCGTGCCGCTCGCGTATTGCGCCAAGTAGCAGACGTTGCCGCTGCCGTCGGAGAACATTTTGACCGCCGTCGTCTCGGTGTAGGTGCTCGCGAGAATGTTCGACGCGATCGTGATGTCGCCGCGCAGACCGTTGTCCGCGTCGGGTTTGACCGTGAACGTGTACGACGTGTCGTGCGGATTATTGGCGACGCCCAGGGGCGTATCCGACGTGACGAGGCTGGTCTCTTCGCAGCTGCCGATGATGAAGACCTCCGGATTTTCGTAGTTCGCCGTCGAAAAATCGCCGAGGAGCGTCGTGTTGCCCTGCACGGTGTAGCCGAGGGCGGGAAGCGTTCCCGCGCACGCGAGCAGGAAGCCGAGAGAGATTTTCGCGCCGACGCGCGCGCCCCGCGCGAACGCGGTTTCAGCGAAGGGCTTTAATACCCCCCCCCCGTTTCACGACGGGGATTTTCCGACGCTGCGCCGCAGCGCTCGAAGGCGTCGTTGTCCGTATGTTTCTGTGTTTTCATGATCATGTAAAAACTTTCGTTATGCTAAGACAACGAACGATCCCGGAAAATCTTAAAATTTTTTTTGATTTTTTT
>JBJEVP010000041.1:0-3686 GCA_051884475.1 Candidatus Spyradosoma sp. | reverse complement strand
ATCCCTACCCGATCTTCATCGGCGGCGGACCGTCGGAAAAATCCGCCGTCGCCGCTCTGCTTCGCGCCTCGGAAACGCGCCTGAGCCTCGACGCCGTCGAGCTCGCCGGTCGCCTCCCGGGACTTTCCCTGCGCCTCGCGCGCTGACGGGAACGGGAGAGATGAGAGCTGAGAGGAACGATGCCTCTCAGAAGAAAAATCGCGCGCGACGGGAATCGCGCGTCCTTCGGCTCCCGGCCGACGACGCGGGCGTCATTCGACGTCGTGCGGCGCCTTCACGTAATTGTCCGAACGGCCGCGGGCCGTGCCCCAGATTTCGAAAAGCCGGAAGGCGGAAAGCGCGGGCTTCACGCCCTGCTCGTCGCGGACCTCCGCCCCGATGCCGAAACAGTAGTTGACCTGGCGGAACGCGCGTGAATACGCCATGCCCATGCGCATGTAGCCGTCGAAAATGGAGCTCGACGTCGCGCCCGCGCCCTTCACGCCAGTGATGCGGATTCCTTCGCCGGAAACGAGCGCCGCGTCGTCCGCCGCGCGCACGTCGAGCACGAGGTAGTGCACGTCGCCGCAGGCGTCCGCGAGACGGTCGATCTTGTCCGCGAGCGTTCCCGCGCGCAGTTCCGGGCGAGAGACGAAATTCGCCCCGCGGATCCGCGAACCGACGGGCGCGAGCGCGTAGGTTTCGCCCGCCGCGAGCACGCGGGCCGCCGCGCGGAAATTCTGTTTGGAGAAAAGTTTTCCGTTGGAGACGCCCTTGTCGTCCGCCCAGATCAGGTCTTCGAGCTTGCGCTCGCCGTCGCCCTTGATGACGACGAAATCCTTCTGCACGACGGTCTGAATCCGCCCTTCGCGCCGCCCCGGCCGCCGCGACCAGATGACTTCGTATTCGTTCCCGCCGACGTACTCCTGCAGCACCGCCGAATCGGGATTGACCTCGAGCCAGTTGCGCAGATGCTCGCGGGAACGCACGACGCACACGCCGACGCCGCCGTCGCCGATGTCCGGCTTCATGACGCACGGGAACGCGATCGCGTTTTCCTCCATCAGCGAAAGCACTTTTTCGAAACGGTTGTCGAGCGTCTCGTTCACGGGAACGAAAATCGTCTTCACGGAGACGGCGGCGACTTCGTCGTTCCTTTTGTCCGCCAGGAACTTCGTGTAGTGCTCGAACTTCGATCCCGCGGGCAGCCCGCCGTCCGCGCCGAGCCCGCGGTTCGCGAGAGTGAACAGCGTGAACGAGCGGTGCACGACCGCCTGCCACAGGTAGTGGAACATCGGCGGGAGCGCGAGAATGAAATGCGGCCAGAACTCGTGCCGCGTCCACTGCCGGCGCATCATGACGTGCCGCCGGCGCCCGCGCCACGTGAACGCGGGCAGAATGTAGTGCGTGAGCATCCACAGCGCGAGAATCGCGCCGATGACTATCCACGCCGCGTTGTGATGCCATTCCTTGAACTTGTCGATGACGCCCGCGCCCACTTTTTCCGCGAGCAGAATCAGAGGCGGCGTCCACACGGCGGCGGCGATGAAGAACAGGATGATCAGCTTCACCATGTTCAGCCGCATGATGCCCGCCGCGACGAACGTCGGCACGCGCGAGCCCGGAATGAAGCGCGAGGAGACGATGAGCGCGAAGCCCTTCGGATTCTTGTCGAACCAGTCCGACATGCGGTCCACCTCCTGCTCGGAGATGATCCACTTGAACGGAGCCTTGCGCAGCACCGGCCGCCCGAGAAAGCGCCCGATGAGATACAGCGCGCTGTCGCCGATGAAGATTCCGACGAGGCACGCGAGCGTCGCGGGAACGAACTCGATCAGCCCCTGCGCCACGAGGAGACCGGAGGCGAGGCAGGTCGGATCCTCCGCGACGAACGTGCAGACGAGAATCACGAGCATCAGCACGAGCACGCGCACGCCGTGAGCCGCCTCGATCGGCGGGAACGCCGCGCCCGCGGGAACGGGTTCCGCGCGGGAAAGCTTCTTCGCCTCGGCGGGAACGGCGACCTTCGCGAGAAAGGCCGCGTACTCGTCCCCGAGCGCCTCCGGCGCGTTCAGAAAGACGTGATGCCCGCCGGGAACGAAATGCGTCTCCGCCTGCGGCGCGAGCTTCGCCGTGTACTGCGCGGCGACGATGTCCGTCACGACGTCGTTTTCGCCGTGCGCGAGGAAGAGCGGGCCGTCCCACTCGCGGAGGAATTTCTTCAGGTCGCTCACGTCGGAATCCCACAGCATCCGCGCGAAAGCCTTGTTCACGTTTCCGGCGTCCATCAGCCCGAAATGCGGGAGCACGTCCTGCGCAAGCTTGAAGAAGCCGAGGTGAAACGTGTAGACGATCTTGTTCACGATGTGGTTGCCGAGCAGCTCGAACTCCTGCGCGCCGACGGAAGACACGAGCGCGAGCGACTTCACGCGCGCGGGAGCGCGGTGCGCCATGTAGATCGCCGCCCCGCCGCCGTTGCCGAACCCGAGCACGTTCACCTCGCCCACGCCCAGCGCGTCGAGCAGCGAAAGCATTTCCCCCGCCGCCGCCTCGACGGAGTAGTCCGCGACGTCGCGAGAGGACGCCCCCGCGCCGGGCAGATCGGGCACGATGACGCGCGTCGCCGCGCCCGTGCGCACGATTTCGCGCGCCATCGCTTCGAGCGAACTTCCGTCGAGCGCCGCGCCGTGCAGAAGCAGCACGGGAACGCGCGCGGGAGCGCCGTCGCGCCAGGTCTTCCACGCCTCGGAGACGGCGCGCTTCGACGAATCGTAGAGCCGCTCCGCCTCCGCCGCCGCGCGGTCGATCGCGGAAGCCTCGTTCCCGGGAACGTCGGCGGTCTCGACGGGAACGCTCGGCGCCACGGGCATTTCGACGTTTTCGGGCGTGTATTCCGCGTAGGCGACGCGGATTTTTCTGCCCGTCGGCAAAAGTTTGGAGACGTAAAGCCCGTTGACGCGCCCTTTCGTCTCCGGCGAAACCGCGAGCCGCGCCCCGGCCGCTTCGGCGACGAAATCCGCCTTGGCCTCGTCCGCGCTTTCCCAGACGGACTCCACGAAAAGTTCGTCGATTTCGGCGACCTTCTGGTCGTCGCGCGGATCCGGCGTCATCGGAAACAGATGACGCACGCCGTAGGAAGCCGCCACCAGGGCCAAAAACAGGAAAATCACGCGCCAGCGCACCGGCAGGCGTTGCCAAAGATTCTTTTCCGAAATCAATTTCTGCGTCATCGTCCGAAAAATCTATCCGCTTTTCATTTCCGCGAAAAGGAATAAAACGCGGGAAACGCCGATGGCGGACGAAGCTTCCGAAAAAGCGCTCCCTCGAAGAAAATCTTCCGAAGAAGCGATCTTTCCGGTCGCTTGTCCCCCCCCCGAAGGAGCGAAACGGCCCGGCGTGGGGCGCGGGAACGCCGCGCGGCGAAAAGAAAACCGCGAAGTTAAAGAAAGTAAAAAGAAGTTTTTTCTGGGGAAGCGATCTTTCCAGTCGCTTTTTGAAATCCCTAAAAGGAAATTTCCTTTGAAGAGATTCACGGAAGCGACTGGAAAGTCGCTTGCCCCAAGCCCCGAAGGGGCGAAATTGATTAGCGTAGGGTGCTAACCCTACGGGACCGCAAACAATCCGACGCGCGCTGTAAGTGCGCGATTGCGGGAACGCACGGGAAAAAATCTCCCGCAGAAAGAGAGCGCTTTTTTCTTCAACGCAAA
>JBJEVP010000040.1:0-3730 GCA_051884475.1 Candidatus Spyradosoma sp. | reverse complement strand
CCTACCGCGGCAGAATCGCCCCGACGCCGACCGGGCTGCTCCATCTCGGGCACGCGCGGACGTTCGCGCTCGCCGCGCGGCGCTGCCGCGAAGCCGCGGGAACGCTCGTCCTGCGCATCGAGGATCTGGATACGCTGCGCTGCAGAAAGGAGTTCGCCGACGCCGCGATCGAGGACCTGCGCCTGCTCGGCATCACGTGGGACGAGGGGCCCGACGTCGGCGGCCCGTGCGCGCCCTACGTGCAGTCCGAGAATCTGCCGTATTTTCTGAAAATCTGGGAACGCCTGAAGAACGCCGGCGCGATTTATCCCTGCCGCCGTTCCCGCAAAGACGTCGCCGCCGCCGCGCGCGCGCCGCACGCGGAGGACGAAGCCGCCGAGCCGATCTTTCCGCCCGAGTGGCGCCCGCCCGCGGGCACGGGAACGGATTTCGACGCGCCCGGCGATTATAACTGGCGCTTCCGCGTGCCCGACGGCGAGGCGATCGAGTTCTTCGACGCGATCCAGGGGCCGCAGCGCTTCGTCGCGGGAGAGGATTTCGGCGATTTCGTCGTGTGGCGGCGCGACGGCGTTCCCGCGTACGAGCTCGCCGTCGTCGCCGACGACGTCCGCATGGGCGTCACGGAAGTCGTGCGCGGCGCGGATCTGCTGAAATCGACGGCGCGGCAGATCCTGATCTACCGCGCGCTCGGCGCCGCCGTTCCCGCGTGGGCGCACGCGCCGCTCGTGCTCGACGAGCACGGCCGCCGCCTCGCCAAGCGCTCCGACGCGCTTTCTCTCCGTGCTCTTCGGGCCCGCGGCGAAAAAATAATCTGACGCGCGCGTTCCGCCGTTCCCGCGCGGAAGAAAAAAGGACAGGCGGGAACGCCTGTCCTTTGTGCGGGAAGGAAATTTCCTTTTCCGCTTCGGTTCAGAACGAGCAGCGGTAGCCTATTTTCGCCATGATCCACGACGGCGCCTCCCACCCGGGAACGTCGTCGAAATCCGCCGAACTCGCGTAAAAATCCATTCCGAGCTCGATTCCGTGGCGTTCGCCGAACTCGAAGAGCAGGGCGGCGTTCCCGCCGCAGCAGAACGAAACTCCGGATTCTTCGCCGTGTCGCGAATAGCCCGAACCCCACGAGGAGTATTCCTGCGAGTTCCATTTCGCGGACAGGTATTCGAGTCCGCCGAAGACTCCGAGAACGAAGGCGAAGTTCCTGCCGAGCTGGTGCTGCCAGCGCAGCCCGACCGTGGCGAAGCCGAGAGTGACGTTGTCGTATTGGACGTTCCCGTATCCGCTGTAATAAGAACCGTAATGCTGACCTCCGTCTTCCGATTCGCCTTCGCCGATGCCGAGCCGGCATGCGAGCGAAATTACGTTTCCGAGTCCGCATTCGGCGCAGCGGGAATCCGAGAGAATGCGTTCATAGCCTAATTCCAGCCCCGAAACGTCGACTTCCACGTCGCCTGCGGAAATTCCGTAAAACGCGTAAAGCAACAGCGTGTTTTTGTTCGGACCTTTTTGCTTCTCGGGAACGTCCTCTCGGGTTTCGTCTTTTTCTCCGGGAACAGGTTTCAGTGACCATGGATGGCGTTTCGTCGGTTTTTTCTCGGAAGGGGAGGCTTTTTCCTCCTTCGCATCCTTGGGGGAAGAAGGAGCCCAAGGGTTTTCTCCGAATCTTTCTTTTTTCGGTTTCGCGTTCGCCTCGCCCTCGTCGGGCGCGGGTTCGGGCGGAATTTCTTCTTTCTCGACGGCGACGGGAACGGGCGGAGTCGGCGCCGCGGGAACGGGCTCGCTCTGCGGTTTCGCTTCGGCGGGAGGGGGCGGCGTTTCCTTCGTTTTTTCGGGAGGCACTTCCGCTTCCTTCGGTTTTTCTGCGCCGGGTCCCGGAGCTTCTTCCTGAATTTTTTCCTCGGGAACGGATTTTTTCGGC
Source organism: Candidatus Spyradosoma sp. (assembly GCA_051884475.1). Lineage (GTDB taxonomy): Bacteria > Verrucomicrobiota > Verrucomicrobiia > Opitutales > UBA953 > Spyradosoma. Next base: position 1,815 of record JBJEVP010000040.1, on the reverse strand, counting down.
TCCGCCTGGTGGCGTTTGGTCACGGGTTTTCCGCCTTCCATATAAGCGGATTCGGCGAAGGGCGCGGTCGCGAGCGCCAGCGCGCACAAGGTCAAGATTGTCAGCAGTGGATTTCTCATGGGGTGAAATTCTTCAGAGTTCGATGGGGAGGGGGCGGGGAGAACTCGTCCGCGACGGGGCCTTTCGCACCGTCGCGGACGAATCGTGTTCGGATCATTTTTCGATTTTCACCTTGATGGCGGGAACTTCGACGGGAACTTGAACACCGACGTTTCCGTTCAGCGTGATGTTGCCGGGCTTCACCTCAAGGACGTTGGCTTCACCGGGCGCGGGAACGTGTTCCGAGAGCGGAACGAGTTCTCCCATCAGCGCGAGTATGCGACGAATTTCGTTCATGTCGGTGATTCCGTATTTCCTGATCAGTTCGAGATACGCGGCGACCGTCGTCTCACGCGTCTTGGCGTTCTTCAGCGCGTCGATCTGGCGGGAGAGTTCGTCGATGGTCGCGTTTTTCTCGGCGAGTTCTTTTTTGAGCGCGGTCACTTCCGGCGCTTCTTCGTCGGCGCTCACGAAATCCGTGATGTTCGCCGGATAGCCCGTGACGGTGCAGGAAACGGCGGTGTCGTCGCTGTCGCTGGCGATGGCGAGCTCATAGCGCGGGGCGACGAGGAAGTCCGCGCCGGATTTTCTGCACGCGTCGGCGATGGCTTCGCGAAGCGCGATGCTCTGCATTTCGCTGAGTCCGTTGAAGATTTCGGGATCGACGAAAATCGAATTCGGCACGCAGCCGCCGAGTTTTTCGAGCTTGCCGTTGTCCGCCGTTCCCGTGCCGGACACGGTTTCCTTGCCGATGGAAATCACGGGGCGGTAGCGCGTGTCCGGCGCGGCGAGCTCGGGAAGCGCGATTTTCGACGAAAGTCCGTTCGAGGCGACGACCGTGCGCTCCGTCTTCTTTTCTTCCTTCGCCTGCTTCTGCGGAGCGGGCTTTGTCGGCGTCGGCGCGACGGCGGGCCGCTGCGTCCGGACGGGCGCGGGCGGCTGAGTTTTGGCGGGCGGCGGAGTCTGTTGCGCGTAGGCGGGAGACAGCGAGGAGCAGCCCGAGCCGCCGACGAGCGCGGCGACGGCGACGAACGCGACGAGAGATTTTGCGTTGAGGATTTTTTTTGACGAGAATCTGATCATATGGGTTTGTTTTTTCCGGTGAAGACCGCTTCGTTTTCGATTGCGTCGGGAAAGAAGCGGCTTTTTTCCCGACGCGGGAAAGGCTAAGACAACGTTCTGGGGGGGGGGCAAGTTATTTTTTTTGCTGAAAAATTTCGTTTTTTTGTGAACAACTCCGCGTTTTTCAGAAATCCGAAACGATATTTCAGGACTTCTTCGGATTTCCGAAAGTTTTCTAAAAGGTTGATACTTCGCGGAGGATGGCGGATAATCGCGCTTTCTTCATAGGAGAATTTTTATGCTTACGGATTTACAGAAAAAACAGGTCGCCGCGTGGGTCGGCGAAGGCCTTTCTCTCGCGCAGATTCAGACGAGAATCGGCGAGGAGTTCGGCGTTTCGATGACGTATATGGACGTGCGTTTCCTCGTGGACGATCTGGATCTCGAACTGCGGGATTCCGTCGAGGAAAAGTCCGTCGTTCCCGCCGAAAAAGCGCCGGAGGCTGCTCCCGAGGCCGTTCCCGCGGAAAATTCCGAAGCGGAACCCGTTCCCGCCGCGGCGGGCGGCGGCGTTTCGCTGAGCGTGGACGCCGTGCAGGCGCCCGGCGTGCTCGCGAGCGGCGACGTGACGTTTTCCGACGGCGTGAGCGGCAA
>JBJEVP010000039.1:0-3743 GCA_051884475.1 Candidatus Spyradosoma sp. | reverse complement strand
GCGAAGTAGGCGACGCCGGCGGCGAAGAGCGGCTGGTTCTTGTTGCCGGGGATGTTCTTGCCGACGTTCGCGCCGCGGCGTTCCGAGTGCCCCATCTTGCCGAGCACGCGGCCGTCCGGCGAAAGAATGCCCTCGATCGCCTGGCAGGAGCCGTTCGGATTGCACGCGATGTCGTAGCTCGGCGTTCCCGCCGCCGTGCAGTATTGGAACGCGATCTGTCCGTTCGCCGCGAGCCGCGCGACCGTCTCCGGCGACGCCGTGAAGTTGCCTTCGCCGTGCGAGGCGGGAACGGTGAACACGTCGCCGACGTTCACGTTCGCGAGCCAGGGCGACTTCACGGACGCGACGCGCGTGTGCACGTAGCGCGAAATGTGGCGGCCGATGCGGTTGTGGAACAGCGTCGGGCAGCTCGCGTCCATGTCGCGGATTTCGCCGAAGGGCACGAGCCCGAGCTTGATGAGCGCCTGGAAGCCGTTGCAGATGCCGAGAATGAGGCCGTCGCGCTCCTTCACGAGCGCGTTCGTCGCGTCCTTCACGGCGGGATTGCGGAAGACGGCGGCGATGAATTTGCCGGAGCCGTCGGGCTCGTCGCCTGCGGAGAATCCGCCCGGAATCATGAGAATCTGCGTCTTGGAAATTTTTTCCGCGAGCGCGCGCAGCGACTCGTCGACGGCGGCGGCGGAAAGGTTGCGGACGACGAAGATTTCCGGCTCGGCGCCGGCTTCGCGGAAGGCGCGCGCGGTGTCGTATTCGCAGTTCGAGCCCGGGAACACGGGAATGAGCACGCGCGGCTTCGCGACGACGATCTTCGAGTGCGCGGGAACGCCGGAGCGGTCCGCGAAGGAGAACGTCTGCGGCGCGGGCGCGGTGTCGGCGGGAGCGGCGCGCGTCGGGAACACGGTTTCGAGCGCGTATTCCCACGCGTCGCGCATGTCGGAGAGCGGGAGCGCGCCGCCGTCCCAGCTCGCTTCGGGCGCGGCCTGCGTTTCGCCGAGCACGACGTGTTCGAGCCCGTCGAGCGCTTCGTCCGCGGCGACTTCGAGAATCCACGCGCCGTGTTCGACGGCGAAGAACGCTTCGTCCGGCGCGGCCGCGAGGCGGAAGCCGATTTCGTTGCCGAGCGCCATTTCCGTCAGCGCGGCGGCCTTGCCGCCTTCGCGGATCGTGCGCGCGGCGAGGATTTTTCCATCGAGCGCGAGCGCGTGAATCTTCGCGAGCTTCGCGCGCAGGTCCGCCCAGTCGGGCATCTGGTCCGCCGTGAGCTTCGCGGGAACGCAGACGATCTTGGAGCCGATTTTCTTGAACTCCGGAGAAATGACGAGCGACGCCTTCGCGGGAACGATCGCGAAGGAGACGAGCGTCGGCGGCACGTCGAGATTCTTGAACGAGCCGGACATCGAGTCCTTGCCGCCGATCGCGCCGTTGCCGAGCTCGAGTTGCGCCGTGAACGCGCCGAGCAGCGCGGCGAGCGGCTTGCCCCAGCGCTTCGGATCGTCGCCGAGCTTTTCGAAATATTCCTGCAGCGTCAGCCGCGCCCGCGCGGGATCGCCGCCCGCGGCGACGAGGCGCGCGACGGAATCGACGACCGCGAACGCCGCGCCGTGCGCCGGCGACCAGCTCGAGAGCGTCGGGTCGAAGCCGAAGCTCATCAGCGTGCAGTCGTCCGTCTCGCCTTCGAGCACGGGAATCTTCGCCGCCATGGCTTCGACGGGCGTCGTCTGCGTCTTTCCGCCGAAGGGGTGCAGCACCGTTCCCGCGCCGATGGACGCGTCGAAGCGCTCCACGAGTCCGCGCTGACCGCAGCAGCGCAAATCGCCGAGCAGGTTGAGCCAGGTCGCCTTCGCGTTCCCGTCGAGGAGCGGCTTGGGCATGAAGGGATTGGCGACGGGATCGGGCGCGGAGACGTGCGCGTCCGCCTCCTGCGTCGCGCCGTTCGTATCCAGAAATTCACGACGCAGATCGACGATCGCGGAGCCCTGCCAGTACATGCGCAGGCGGCCGGTGTCGGTGACGTCCGCGACGTGCGTGGATTCGAGATTTTCGCGGTCGGCGGCGGCGCGGAATTTTTCCAGGTCTTCGGGCGCGATGACGACCGCCATGCGTTCCTGCGATTCGGAGATCGCGAGCTCGGTGCCGTTCAGCCCCTCGTATTTGCGCGGAACGCGGTCGAGATGAATGTCGAGCGAGGGCGCGAGTTCGCCGATCGCCACGGAGACGCCGCCCGCGCCGAAGTCGTTGCAGCGCTTGATGAGCTTCGAGACCGCGGGATCGCGGAAGAGGCGCTGCAGCTTGCGCTCCGTCGGCGCGTCGCCCTTCTGCACTTCGGCGCTGTTTTCGAGCGCCTTTTCCGTGTGCTCCTTGGAAGAGCCGGTCGCGCCGCCGATGCCGTCGCGCCCCGTGCGCCCGCCGACGAGGACGATGATGTCGCCGGGAGCGGGCGTGCCGCGCACGACGTTTTCCTTCGGTCCCGCGGCGACGACGGCGCCGATTTCGAGGCGCTTCGCGACGTAGCCCGGGTGATAGACTTCGTGCACCATGCCCGTGGCGAGCCCGATCTGGTTGCCGTAGGAGGAATAGCCCTGCGCCGCGCCGCGGACGATCTTGCGCTGCGGGAGCTTGCCCGGGAGCGTCTTCGAGAACGGCGCGCGCGGGTCGGCGGCGCCCGTCACGCGCATCGCCTGGTAAACGTAGCTGCGGCCGGAAAGCGGGTCGCGGATCGCGCCGCCGAGGCAGGTCGCCGCGCCGCCGAAGGGCTCGATTTCCGTCGGGTGGTTGTGCGTCTCGTTCTTGAACATCACGAGCCAGTCCTCCGTCCTGCCGTCGATCGTGACGGGAACGACGATGGAGGCGGCGTTGATCTCCTCGGAGACTTCAAGGTCGTCGAGCTTGCCCTGCCTTTTCAGCTCGCGCATGGCGAGCAGCGCGACGTCCATGAGGCAGACGGTCTTGTCCGCGCGGCCGAGCGATTCGCGCAGCTCGCGGTATTTTTTCCACGCCTTTTCGACGGGCGCGAGCAGCGGCGAGGCGTCGAACGAAACGCTGTTCAGACGCGTGAGAAAAGTGGTGTGCCGGCAGTGGTCGGACCAGTAGGTGTCGAGCACGCGGATTTCCGTGAGCGTCGGGTCGCGGCGCTCGTCCTCGGCGTAATAGCGGCGGACGAAGGCGACGTCGGCGTCGCTCATCGCGAGCCCGAGCTCCTTGCGCAGCGCGGCGAGCTCGGCGTCGGACTTCTTCGTGAAGCCTTCGAGCACGGGAATCGGCTGCGGCGCGGGAACGTTCGGCTTCAGCGTCGCGGGAACGGCGAGCGAGGCCTCGCGCGAGTCCACGGGATTGATGAGGTAGGCCTTGACGCGCGCGAGATCGTCGTCGGAAATTTCGCCGCCGAGCACGTACACGCGCGCGGAGGCGATGAGCGGGCGCTCGCCGAGCGTGAGCATCTGCACGCACTGCGCGGCGGAATCCGCGCGCTGGTCGAACTGCCCCGGCAGGTATTCGACGGCGAACACGCGGTCGCCCTCGGCGCACGGGAGCGCGTCTTCGAAGACGTCGTCCGTCTGCGGCTCGGCGAACACGGTCGGGAGCGTCTTGCGGAAATCGGCGTCGGAGAGCCCGTCCACGTCGTAGCGCTGCGCGATGCGCAGAGAGGAGAGCCCGGGCAGCCCGAGCGATTCGCGGAGGTCCTGGAGGACGTGGTTTGTCTGTTCGCGGAAGGCGGATTTTTTTTCGACGAAGATGCGCTTCAT
>JBJEVP010000038.1:0-3753 GCA_051884475.1 Candidatus Spyradosoma sp. | reverse complement strand
GCGGGAACGTTCCCGCGGACTACGTCTCAATTCCTAAACGCATTTTTACCAAAAAAAAAACGGCGTCCCGCAAGAGTTTTTTTTCAGACACGCCGAACAAAAAATCTCCGCGTTTTCCGCGTCTGAAGAAATCGGAGAGAAGCGTCAGTCGTCAACGGGATCCGCGTCGAGGGCGGCGCGGACTTCGCGCTGGAGCGCGAGCGCGTTCCCGCGGGCGAGGAGCGTCTTTTCCCACTGCGCGGCGAGCGTCTCGTCGGGAACGTCGGGATTCGGAAACATTTCGAGAAAGACTCCGTATTCGGCGAACGCGTTGTGCCATACGGGATTGACCTGACGGAAGCGCGCGGCGAGCGCGGCGAGGCGCCCGGCGGCGAGTTCCCGCACGTCCGCGTCCGCGCGGCAGGAAATCAGCTCGCTCGCGAGCACCCGCGCGTCCGCGCCGTCGCGGGATACGGAAAAAAGCAGCAGTTCGTCGAACGCGCGGCGGGAATCCTCGGTGGAATCCACGCCGGCGGGAGCGCGACGGAGCATTTCGCGAAAGCGCACCGCCCAGAATTTTTCCGCGGCGGAGGAATCGAACTTCTTTTCCGCGAAGGCGCGCGGGAACGCGGCGAGGAGCTTTTCGCCGTCGGTTTTTCCCGCGTCGAGAAACACGGCGACGTCGGGCACGGCGCGGAGCAGCCACAGCGCGTTGAGACGCAGCGCGGCGTCGCGTTCAAAATCCTCGTCCGTTCCCGCGAGAATCTTCGTCGGCGGGAACGAAGGCGCGGCTCGGGATTCGCGCGCGAGAAAAATCCCGCGAGCGGGCGAACCGAGAACGCGCGACTCCTCGGCGACGGCGGCGGCGACCCACGCGGGAACGGACGGACGCGCCGCGCCGCGCGAAGCGAGCATCTGCAGAAGCAGCGTCCGCGCGAGCGCGAAGCGCAGAACGCGGACGGAACGGACGTCGTCGCCGGGAACGGGCTTTTCGCTGACGTAGAGCGCGACGCGCCCGTCCGCGTCGCGCGTCGCGCGGAAAACGTCCGGACGGGAAAAAAGCTCCACGCCCGCGCGGACGCCCTGCGGCGGAAGCAGGGCCGCCCAGCGGTGCGAATTTTTAAGGAAATAATCTTCGATTTCGCGGGCGAGCGTTCCCGCCGCCTGCGCCGCGTCCGGGCTTTCCGCGGAGACGGAGAAAAATTCCGTGCGCAGCGTGAAGAATTTTTCGGGTTCGGCGGCCGACGGCTCGTCGGCGGCGGGCGCGGGAACGACAGGAACCTCTTCCGCGAGCGCCGACGCGAGCGAAACCGCCGACGCGAAGGCGGTGACGGCGGCGGTCCGAAAAATCATTTTCTGCGCCCGCGCGGCCATCATCGTTCCGGCTTCCAGGCGAGCTCGAGCGTCTGCCCGGGCGCGAGCGTGACGGCGTCGCCGAGCGGAGCGCCCTCGTCGTCGTTGCGGAGAATCCGCACGGAAACCGCCTTGCTCAGCGGCGCGAAATCGTGGCTCCATCGGCCGATTTCGACGAAGGTCATCGGCGTTCCCGCGTCTTCGGAGAGCCCGGGCGCGTTCCCGCGCAGGAACGGCTTGTTCCCGATGCCGAGCATGGCGTCGAGCACGAGCGTCGCGCCGCGTTCGGCGGGAGCGTCGCCGAGCTCCAGTTCGCACTGCTCCACGGCGGGCGCGTCCTCCGCCTCGGAATCGGCGGGAACGGGGTCTTCGTCCGCGTCCTCGGGAAAATCCTCGACGCCGTCGTCGGGCTCGGCGGATTCGGCGGGAACGGCCTCTTCGTCCGCAACCTCTTCTTCGCGCGGCTCCTCTTCTTCCTCGTCATCCGCGGGAGCCGATTCGGCGGCGGCGTCTTCGTCTTCTTCCTCTTCGACGGCGCGGAACTCGATGCCGCTCAGCTTTTCATCGACGGCGTCGAGCGTTTCGGAAACTCCGTCGAGGCTCGAAAGAATCTTTTCCTCGCTCTCGGAGATCGCCTCCTCGATTTCCGAAAAATCATTGTCTTCGATCCTCTCGGCGAGATCGTTCGCGCGTTCGTCGAGCGCGCGGGTGATTTTCCCGAAGAGCTCTTCGAAGTCGCCGTCGAGGTCGGGAGCGTTTTTCGCGATTTCGGCGAGGAGTTTTTTCTCGACGGCGTCCTGGCGTTCGGAAATCGCGTTGAGGCGCCTGATGAGCGTCTCGCCGAGCGAGCGCAGATCCTCGTGAATGACGCGCTGATTGGCGACGATCTTCTGCGCGTCCTCCGCCGCCTTGCCCTGCGTTCCCGCGCGGGAATTTTTCGCCTCGAAGATGAACGGAAGCGTCGCGCAGATCTGCCCCACGAGCAGCACCGCGGCGAGCAGCGCGAGCGTTCCCGCGCCGTGTTCCTCCTGGCTGACGTAGAACAGCGCCGCGCCGACCGCGACGATGAAGATGAGGGGAAGAGCCGTTTTTCGCATGCGTAAAAGTTAGTGTTTTACGCGCGAAGATGAAAGAAGAAATTCGGAACGGGAAACGGGAACGCGACGGACGAGCGGAGCGCCCGAAAAGTTTCCGGCCGTCGTCAGCCGACGAAACCGACCTTGCGGTAGACCTTCGAGAGCGTGCGGTTCGCCGTGCGCTGAGCCGCCTCCGCGCCCGCCTTGAGCACCGCGTCCAGATGGTCTTTTTCCGAAATCAGCTCTTCGTAGCGCGCGCGGATAGGCGAAAGCATCGCGACGACGGCGTCCGCGACGGCCTTCTTGAAGTCGCCGTAGCCCTTGCCCGCGAACTCGTCTTCGACCGTCTCGGGAGCCGTTCCCGTGACCGCCGAATAAATCGAGATCAGATTCGTCACGCCCGGCTTGTTTTCCGCGTCGCGGCGGATGGATCCCTCGGAGTCCGTGACCGCGGACATGATCTTTTTGCGTATCGCGTCGTCCGTGTCCACGATGTAGACCGTTCCCGCCTGATTCGGATCGGACTTCGACATCTTCGACGTGGGATTCTGCAGAGACATCACGCGCGCGCCCGCCTTGCCGATGAAGGGCTCGGGAACGTTGAACGTGGGCGAATACGTCGCGTTGAACTTTTCGGCGAGGTCGCGCGTGATTTCCAGATGCTGCTTCTGATCCTCGCCCACGGGAACGACGTGCGCGTTGTAGAGCAGAATGTCCGCCGCCATCAGCGCGGGATAGTAGAGCAGCCCCGCGCCGACGGAAATCTGCTTCTTCGCCTTGTCCTTGAACTGCGTCATGCGTTCGAGCTGACCGAGCGGGCAGAGGCAGCCCAGCACCCACGCGAGCTCCGTGTGCCCGATCACCTGACTCTGCGCGAAAAGCGAGCTTTTGGCGGGATCGAGCCCGCACGCCATGTACTGCGCGAGGCAGGAATACGTGTTCCTGCGCAGCTCGGCGGGAACGGTCGGCACCGTGATCGCGTGCTGATTGGCGATCATGAAGAAACATTCGTAGTCGTCCTGCATGCGCTGCCAGTTCAGCGCGGCGCCGAGATAGTTGCCGAGATGAAGGCGGCCCGTGGGCTGCGCGCCCGTGAGCACGACGGGCTTTTTTGCGGATGCTGATGCGGTATCGTTTTCGGACATGGAATGAAAAAAAATAAACTGCGCAAATGATGAGCCGCCGCGCCCGACTTCGCAACCGAATAGCGAAAACCGAAGATGCTCCCGCGCTCCGAACTTCTCAGCCGCTCCGGGAAGACGAAGCGCGGCGCGGAGTAAAGCGGGCGCCGCGCGCGCTCACGCGTCGGATTCGAGCTCGAGCGAGAGCGCTTCCCAGGATTCGT
>JBJEVP010000037.1:0-3767 GCA_051884475.1 Candidatus Spyradosoma sp. | reverse complement strand
GAGCTCTACAACGCCCGTCCGGACATCGTGCTGACGGGGCGCACGCTCATGGGGCACGAATCCGCGAAGAATCAGCAGCTCGAAGACCACTACTTCGGAGCGATTCCGCGTCGCGTTCTCGCGTTCATGAAGGAGCTCGAATATGAGGCGTGGAAGCTCGGCATCCCCGTCAAGACGCGCCACAACGAGGTCGCGCCGAATCAGTTCGAGCTCGCGCCGATTTATGAGGAATGCAACCTCGCCGTGGACCACAATCTTCTCGTGATGGCGCTGATGCGCGAAGTCGCACGCCGCCACAGCTTCCGCGTGCTGCTTCACGAAAAACCCTTCAAGGGCATCAACGGCTCCGGCAAGCACAACAACTGGTCCATCGGCACGAACACGGGAATCAACCTCTTTTCGCCGGGCAAGAACCAGGCGGAGAACTTCCGTTTCATCGCCTTCGTCGCGAACGTGCTCATGGCGCTCTACAAGAACAACGGGCTGATCAAGGCTTCGATCTCCTCCGCGACGAACGCGCACCGTCTGGGCGCGAACGAGGCGCCGCCGGCGATCATCTCCTCCTTCCTCGGCGCGCAGATTTCGGCGATTCTCGACAAGTTCGAAAAGGCTTCGCTCGACGACGCGATCAAGATGGACAGCAAGAAGGGCATCTCGCTCGGCGTCGGGCAGATTCCGGAAATCCTCGTGGACAACACCGACCGCAACCGCACGTCGCCGTTCGCCTTCACGGGCAACCGCTTCGAGTTCCGCGCCGTCGGCTCCTCGGCGAACTGCGCGTCCGCGATGACCGCCGTCAACGCCGCGCTCGCCGAACAGCTCGTCGAGTTCAAGTCGGACGTGGACGCGCTCATCTCCAAGGGCAAGTCCAAGAAGGAGGCGCTCTTCACCGTCGTCAAGAAATACATCAAGGAATCCAAGCCGATCCGCTTCGACGGGAACGGCTACTCCAACGAGTGGAAGGAAGAGGCGGCGAAGCGCGGTCTCGACTGCGAGACGAGCGTTCCCGTCATCTACGACTGCTACACGTCGCCGCAGTCGATCAAGGTCTTCGCCAACGGCAACATTCACACCGAAAAGGAACTGCATTCCCGCAACGAGGTGAAATGGGAGATCTACACGAAGAAGATTCAGATCGAGGCGCGTGTGCTCGGCGATCTTTCGCTGAACCACATCATCCCCGTCGGTCTGCGCTATCAGTCGCAGCTGCTCGACAGCGTCTCCAAGCTGAAGAGCGTGTTCCCCGCCGCGAAGTTCAACAAGCTCGCCGCCGAGGAGATCCGTCTCATCGAGGCCGTCGCCGAGCATATCGGCGCCGTCAAGGAGAATGTGGACAAGATGGTCGAGGCTCGAAAGAAGGCGAACAAGATCGAAGACGCGCGCAAGAAGGCTATCGCCTATCACGACACCGTGCTGCCGTGCTTCGACACGATCCGCTACCACATCGACAAGCTCGAACTCATCGTGGACAACGAAATGTGGCCGCTTCCGAAGTATCGCGAGCTTCTCTTCGTCCGCTGATTCTTCCCGAAGGAATCACGTTTCCGAAACAGGGCGTTCCCGCGCGGGAACGCCCTGTCGTTTTTCTCGAAAAAACGGATTTTCGTCGCGGCGCGCCGCCGAACGCGTCTTTCAGCGCGGAGCGTTTCTGAAAAGTCTCTCGAAGGGAAGGCCCGAGGCCTTTTCGAGTCCCTTGAGCAGAATCCACAGCGCGGCGAAGATGAAGAGCATGCAGGGCAGAACGATGACGGGCCAGGAGAGCGCCATCATCTCGCCTATTTCCTCGTTGAACTTCGCGCTGTCGATTTCGGGCTCGGTCGTGACGAGGATGCGCGCGAGCGCGAAATTCAGCGCCGCGCTCAGCAGGAACGAGGCCGTGAGCACGCGCGAGCAGCGCTTCAGCGTTCCCGCGAGCATTTCCTCGTTCCCGCGTTCCCGGACGGACGCTTCGATCGCGGGAACGTCGAAGACTTTTTCGTTGAAGAGAAACGTGCGGACGAGTCTGCGCGAAAAGATCATCACGACCGCGATGAGAAGCGGAATCGAGGCCTCCTTGACCGCGATCCAGAGCGGCGAGAGCCGGAAGAGCCCGATGCCGCCGGTGAGCAGCGTTCCCGCGAATCCGACGACGGAAATCCAGTTCGTCCTGCGGCGCCGCAGAAAGTCCCACACGAAGTAGCCCAGCGGGAACGCGAGCGCGACGACGAGCACGGCGGCGGGCGAAAGCTCCGCGCCGAAGCGTCCGGCGAGCTTCGCGCCCTTCGTCAGAATCAGCGCGGGAACGGCGATGTTCGCCGCGAGGCTGACGAGCAGGTTTTCCTTTTTCTCGGGTTCCTCCATGCGCGCGGGAAATCAGAAGCTCTGCGAGCCGTATTTCGCCTTGTGGGCGGCGGAGACGACGAGATATTTTTCCGCCCAGAGCGGCAGGTTTTCCTGTTCTTCCGCGGTGAGCGTCTTCTTGATTTTCGCCGGGCAGCCGACGACCATCGAGCCCGCCGGCACCTTCATGCGCGGAGGCACGACCGCTCCCGCCGCGACGATGCTGCGCTCGCCGATTTCCGCGCCGTCGAGGACCGTCGAGTTCATTCCGATCAGGCATCCGTCGCCGATTCTGCAGCCGTGGAGCACGACGCGATGTCCGACCGTGACGAATTTTCCGACGACCGTGGGCAGGTCGTCCGCCAGGTGGATGCAGACGCCGTCCTGGATGCTCGAGCCTTCGCCGATGACGATTTCCTCGATGTCCGCGCGGAGGACCGCTCCGGGCCAGACGTTGGCGCGAGGGCCGATCGTCACCGCGCCGAGAAGCGTCGCGCCGTGCGCGACGTAGGCGGTCGGGTCCACCTGCGGTTCCCGCGAAAGAAATTTGTCCAGACGCGCCTGCGCGTCGCCGATTTGTGCTTTCGTCATTTTTTTTCTGAAAAAGATTCTCTGAAGAAAGGGATTCTATTCCTTTCTCCGCTTTCCGCCAATTTGAAATTCGGAGAATCGCGGCGGCGCGGCTCTAATTTCAATTTGCGGCGGAGCGGACAAAAACGTTTAATTTCCCGCTTTCGTTATGTCCGATTACGCACTCGCCATGAAACAGCGCGAAGACCGCATCGCGGAGCTCCGCGCGAAACTGCTCGAAACGCTTCCCGCCGACGTCGCCGCGGGAACGCGCGCGCTGACGCTCGAAATCGGCTGCGGTCACGGGCATTTTCTCGCCGCCTACGCCGCGGCGTTCCCGCAGGAGTTCTGCGTCGGGCTCGATCTGATCTCCAAGCGCATCGAACGCGCGAACCGCAAGCGCGAGCTCGCGGGGCTCGCTAATCTCGCGTTCTTCAAGGCGGAGGCGACGGAGCTTCTGCTCGCGCTTCCCGAAAAGTGCCGTCTCGGAAAAATATTTTTCCTCTTTCCCGATCCCTGGCCGAAGAAGCGCCACCACAAGAACCGCCTGATTCAGACGGAAATGCTCGACCGCCTCGCCGCGCGCTCCGTCGCGGGAACGCGCCTGCACTTCCGCACCGACCACGCGGAGTATTTCGAGTGGAGCCGCGAGCTCGTTTCGGCGCATCCGCGCTGGCGTCCGCTTCCGGAAGCGCCGTGGCCCTTCGAGCACGAAACGTATTTTCAGAGCATTCTGCCCGACGCCTACCGTTCGCTCGTCGCGGAAGCCGTTTTCTCGGCGGACCCGCTCTTTAAGCGTTAAACTTTAATCTTTAAGCGTTTCAAGCTTTCCCGCAAATGGCACTGCTTTCGGTCAGAAATCTTTCGCTCCGGTTCGG
>JBJEVP010000036.1:0-3771 GCA_051884475.1 Candidatus Spyradosoma sp. | reverse complement strand
TGTCGGCTTCTTCCTTGGAACCGTCGCACCACTGCACCTTGGCGGGCTTGCAGAGCGCAACGAATTCGTTCACCCAGTTGATGAGTTTCTGGTTGGTGGTAGGTGTTTCCATATTGCTATAGGTTAGAATAAAAATGTGCGTGAACTTTAATGCAGGATTCGGCTTCTGAAAAGCCTTTTTTCGTGTCCGAAAAATTTTCGGAGACGCTCAGCGCGGGCGTTCGGAGCCGTTCCCGCGCCGCTTGCCGAAAATCCGGTTGCGGAAACGGATCACGAGCAGAAAAATCGGCACGAAGACGGCGGAAAGCACGGTCAGGGTCGTGCAGACGATGCAACCTAAAAACATACTCGTCATGGCGAAATTCTAAGCGTTTTTCCTCGCGGCTTTTTTCTGTTTTTTTTTTCTCGGGAAAAAGACGCCGGCGGCAAGAGGGCTTGTCGTCGGCGGTCTTGTCGTCCGTTTCCCGAAGGCGCCTTCTTCAGGAACGGGCGACCTTCACGAGGTTCTCGACGGAGATGCCGAGCGCTTCGAGAACGACGTCGCCGGGAGCGGAGAATCCGAAGCAGTCCGTGCCGACGACCTTGCCCTCGATTCCGACGTATTTGCGCCAGAAGGGCGTGATGCCGGCCTCGATCGCGACTCGGGCGCGGCAGGAGTCCGGAAGCACGCTCTCGCGGTATTCCGCGGGCTGGCGGTCGAAGATCTCCATCGAAGGCATCGAGACGACGCGCGTTCCCGCGCCGAGTTCCCCGGCGGCGGCGACGGCGATGCGGAGCTCGCTGCCCGAAGCGATGAGGATGCGTTCGAGCGGTCCCTGCTCCTTCACGGCGACGTAGGCGCCGCGGAGCGTTCCCGCGCGGCGGGTTTCGGCCGGAATTTCCTCCGAGGACTCCACGTTCTGGCGGGAAAGGCAGAGCGCGACGGGACCGTCCTTGCGGGAGACCGCGTGCGCGTAGGCGGCGGCCGTCTCTTCGGCGTCGCCCGGGCGGAGCACGTCGAGATTCGGAATGCAGCGCAGCGAGGAGACGAGCTCCACCGGCTGGTGCGTCGGTCCGTCTTCGCCGACGGCGACGGAGTCGTGCGTGAAGACGTAGAAGAGCGGAAGCTTCGCGAGCGCGGCGACGCGCACGGCGGGGCGCATGTAGTCCTCGAACGTGAGGAAGGTCGAGCCCGCGGGCTTGAAGATGCCGTCGTAGGAAATGCCGTTGAGAATCGCGCCCATCGCGTGTTCGCGGATGCCGAACCAGATGTTGCGCCCGGCGCGGCTTTCGACGTCGAAGTCGCCGCCGTCCCTGATGTAGGTCTTGGAGGAGCTGAAGAGGTCCGCGCAGCCGGAGAGGATGAGCGCGTCGTTCTTCGCGAGCACGTTCAGCGAAACTTCGCCGGAGACGCGGGTGGCGTTCTTGTTCGGACCGAACGCGGGAATGAGCGCGGAGAGCTCCTCCGCCGTTCCGTGCGCTCCTGCGAGTCCCTTTTCGAGGAGCGCCGCGAGTTCGGGATTCGCCTTTTTCCAGGCTTCGAAAGTTTCGAGCCAGGCGGCGTATTCGGCTTCGCGGCGTTCGCGAAGTCCGGCGAAGTATTCGCGGGTCTCCGAGGAGACGAAGAACTTCTCTTCGGGAAGCCCGAGGCGCTTGTGCGCGTCGGCGGCGAATTTCGCGCCGCTTTCGCCGTGCGCCTTGGTCGTTCCCGCCACTTCGGGAACGCCGTTGCCGATGACGGTCTTGCAGATGATGAGCTTCGGGCGGCCGTTGCGGTGTTCCCGCGCGCGTTCGAACGACGAGAGCACTTCGAGCACGTTGTGCCCGTCCTCGAGTTCCCAGACGTCCCAGTTCGCCGCCTGGAAGCGGTCCACGGTGTTTTCGTTCTGCGTCTTCGCCGTCGGGGCGTCGAGCGTGATGTCGTTGGAATCGTAGAAAAGAATCAGATTGTCGAGCCCGAGGCGTCCGGCGACCGCCGCGGCTTCATAGGAAATGCCTTCCTGAAGGCATCCGTCGCCGCAGAGTCCCACGACCACGTGGTCGAAGATCTTGTGCTCTTCGGTGTTGAAGCGCGCCTCCGCCATTTTTTCGGAAATCGCCATGCCGACGATGTTGCCGACGCCCTGACCGAGCGGCCCCGTCGTCGCCTCGATTCCGGGCGTGTCGCCGAACTCCGGATGTCCGGGCGTGAGGCTGCCGCGGGTGCGGAAGGCCTTCAGGTCGTCGAGCGAAAGGTCGAATCCGGCGAGATGAAGCCACGCGTAGATGAACATGCTGCCGTGTCCCGCGGAGAGCACGAAACGGTCGCGGTTCGGCCATTTCGGGTGCTTCGGCGCGACTCTGAGCGCGTGTCCGAAGAGCGCCGCGCCGATTTCCGCGGCGCCGAGCGGCAGTCCCAGGTGACCGGATTTGCGGTCGGCGATCGCGTCAAGTGCGAGCCCGCGGGCTTCGTTGGCGGCGCGGGAAAGTGCGGGAATGTCAGGTGTGGTCGTCATGTCGAAAAATTTTCGTCCAATGAAACAGCTTTTCCCTGCGCTTTTCAACGCAAAGTTTTTTTTGTTGCCGCGCGGGAACGCCCGCAAAAGAATCGGCGGAGATTTTTTTTTCGGGACGATGGATTTCGAGGATTCAGAAAAATTCATGCGGCGCGCGATCGCACTGGCGAAGCGCGGGAACGGCGCGACGCATCCGAATCCGATGGTCGGCGCGCTCATCGTGGAGGGCGGGGAAGTCGTCGCCGAGGGCTTTCACGCCCGCGCGGGAACGCCGCACGCCGAGCGCATCGCGCTCGCCGCGCTCGGCCGCGCGCCGAAGCCGGGCGCGACGATGTTCGTTACGCTCGAACCGTGCAGCACGCGCGGGCGCACGGGCGCGTGCACGGACGCGATCGTCGCGGCGGGAATCGCGCGCGTCGTCGTCGGCGCGACGGATCCGAATCCCGCGCACGCGGGGCGCGGCTTCGGGATTCTGCGCGCGGCGGGCGTGGAGGTCGTCTCCGGCGTGCTCGCGGACGAGTGCGCGCGGCTCAATCCGATCTTCAACTTCCGCATCACGGCGGGAACCCCGCTTTTCGCCGCGAAGACGGCGATGACGCTCGACGGCCGCACCGCCACGCGCTCCGGAGAGTCCAAGTGGATCACGGGCCCGGAGGCGAGGGCGGACGTGATGCGCCTGCGCCGTTATTTCCCCGCCGTCGCGACGGGATCGGGAACCGTGCTCGCGGACGATCCCGCGCTCACCGCGCGCGTTCCCGGAGCGCCCGTGTTCTGCCCGCGCCGCTTCGTGTTCGACCGCCGCCTGCGCACGCTCGACCGCCTCGATTCCCTGCGGCTGTTCAACGACGAATTTCGCGAAAAGACCGTGCTCGTGACGACTGCCCGCGTTCCCGCGGACGTCGCGGCGGCGCTCGCTTCCCGCGGAATCGGCGTCTGGACGCTCGCCGAGTCGGAGTTCTGGAAGGAGTTCCGCGCGCGCTGCGCCGCCGAAGCGCTCGACGGCGTGCTGTTCGAGGCGGGCGCGGAGCTGCTCGGCGGGCTGATTTCCGCGGGAGAGGCGGACTATCTCTACGCTTACGTGTCGCCGAAGATTTTCGCCGATCCCGCCGCGCGCCCCGCGTTCGCGGGAACGCCGCTCGCCCGCCTGTCCGACGCGCGGACGCTGCGCGACGCCGTCTGCACGCCGCTCGGCGCCGATTTCCTCGTCGAGGGCAGCCTTTGAACCTGATTTTTTTTCAAAAAATGAACGAGCTTTTCGAGAACAGGGAATTCTTCGCGCTCGCGGCGGCGCTGTTTT
>JBJEVP010000035.1:0-3823 GCA_051884475.1 Candidatus Spyradosoma sp. | reverse complement strand
AGGAACTGAAGGGCCGTTACCCGAAGCACGAATGGCGCTGAGGGCAGAGCGCGCGGAGCGTCATCTGTTCTTTCCGCTCGCCGCTCTGCTACGCGTCACCATGTGGACGCCGAGGAAGATGACGAGCGCGGCGAGCAGTTTGCCCCAGGAAAATTCGTCCTGCGCGAGCGCGATCGCCAGCGCGCACGCGACGACGGGCTGCACGTAGTTGTACATGCTCGCGGTGGTCGGGCGGATGCGCCGGACCGCCATCGGTATGAGCATGTAGGCGAGGAACGTCGCGCCGAAAAGCACGTAGGCGAGCGCGGCGAAGACCTGCGCGTCGGGCGGACGCGGGAACGCGCCGTGCGGGCGGAGCACCGCGGGAACGGTCAGCGGCGCGACTTCGAGCACGGCGAAGAGGAACATCCACTTCATCATCGTCACCGCCTGATATTTGACGGAAAGCGGTTTGGAGAAGACGAAGTATATCGCGTAGATGAGCATGCTGCCGACGATGCAGAGATCGCCCGCGAGGCTCGACGCGGCGTTCCCGCCGCCCTGCGCGGCGCCCGACTGCAGCACGAGCCAGACGGCGCCCGCCGCGCCCGCGAGCACGCCGGCGCATTTCAGCCGCGTGATCGGTTCGCGCAGGAAGACCGCCGCGAGCAGCATGACGACGATCGGCGTTCCCGTGGTGATGACGGACGCGTCCACGGGCGAAGTCATGCTCAGCCCGAAGACGAAGAGCGTCTGATTGCCCGCCACGCCGCAGGTCGAGCACAGCAGGAGCACGGCGATTTCCTTGAGCGAAAGTTTTTCGCGCGGGAGAAAAAGCGAGAGCGCCCAGAACAGCGCGCACGCGGCGACCATGCGCGCGAGCGTCTGAAATTCCGGCGTCACGCGTCCGGCGAGCAGCCATTTGGAGACGGCGTAGTTGACGCCGAAGATGAAGTTCGCCGCGAAGATGAGCAGGTGCCCGTGAATGCGTTCGCGAGTCATTTTGCGAAGCGGACGGTCGGCGGAAAACGAAGTCCGGAAACAGGAAAAAAGAGGAATGAGAAATCGGATTTTTTCTCATTCCCCGTCTTCGGCCGCGGGAAGCGTCCGTTCCCGTTCACCAGCGTTCGAGATGAATTTTTTCCGGCTTCCACTTGTCCTTGGGCTTTTCGCCCGCGGCGGGATCGGGACGTCCGATCGCGAGCAGCGCCATGGGAATGATTCCGTCGGGGATGCCGAGGAACTTCGCGGTCGCCGCGGCGCGTTCTTCGCGCGGGTAGAGTCCGCACCAGCACGCGCCGAGCCCGAGCGAGTGCGCGGCGAGCAGCGCGTTTTCCGTCGCCGCCGAGCAGTCCTGCTGCCAGTAGAAGCCGTAGTCTTCCGCGGGATCGCCGCAGACGACGAGCGCGGCCTGCGCTCCCGCGAGCATCTTCGCGTTCGGCAGAAATTCGATCATCGCGTCCAGCGTCTCGCGCTTCGTGACGACGACGAACTGCCACATCTGCCTGTTGCAGGCGGAGGGCGCGCACATCGCCGCGCGGCAGATCTTTTCGAGGTCGCCCGCGTCGAGCGGCTCGTTCAGAAAATGGCGCACCGTGTGGCGCGAGAAAATCGTGTTCAGCGTGGAGTTTTCCATGACGAAGTCTTTCTTTTGTTCCGGCGCTCAGATGCGGCGGGAGAGGTTGAACGCGGAGACGAGCGCGAGCAGGCCCGCGAGCTCGATGTTCGTGTCGATTCCGCAGCCCCAGAAGACCTTGCCGTCGCTGTCGCGCGAAATCGAGACGTAGGCGGCGGATTCCGTCGCCGAGCCCGTGCCGATCGCGTGCGAGCGGTAGTCGCGCAGCGTGAAGTTCTTCCAGCCCTGCGCGTGAATCGCCTTCACGAACGCGTTGATCGGGCCGTTCCCGCTGCCGGAGATTCTGTACTGCTTGCCCTGGTACATGACGTCGGCCGCGCAGGAGACGATGGGCTTGTTCTCCGAATTGGATTCGAAAACGAGCAGCTTCAGCGGTTCGGACACGTTCACGAAGCGCGTCATGAACTCGTCGTGAATCTCCTTCGGGGAAAGCTCGCGTCCGAGCTTGTCCGCGACGCCGCCGATGACCTGACCGACGACGGGGTGCATCAGCTTCGGCAGGTCGATGCCGAAATCGCGGTCGAGAATGTAGGCGATGCCGCCTTTTCCGCTCTGCGAATTGATGCGGATGATGGCCTCGTAGTTCGCGCCGACGTCCGTCGGGTCGATGGTGAGGTAGGGCACGTGCCAGGGCGCGTCCCCGCCGAGTTTTCCTCGCGCGTCCATGCCTTTTTTGATGGCGTCCTGGTGGGAGCCGCTGAAGGCGGTGAAGACGAGGTCGCCCGCGTAGGGATGGCGCGCGGGAATGGTCATGCGCGTGCAACGCTCATAGACTTCGCGGATCGCGGGCAGGTCGTCGAAGTTCAGCCCTGTTTCGATGCCGTGCGTGTACATGTTGAGTGCGACGTTCACGACGTCGAGGTTGCCCGTGCGCTCGCCGTTCCCGAAGAGCGTGCCTTCGACGCGGTCCGCGCCCGCCATCAGCCCGAGTTCGGTCGCGGCGACGCCGGTCCCGCGGTCGTTGTGCGTGTGCAGCGAGATGATCACGCTGTCGCGGCGGGAGATCATGCGGGAGAACTTTTCGATCATGTCCGCGTAGACGTTGGGCGTCGTCCACTGCACGGTTTCGGGCAGGTTCAGAATGACGGGATCCTGCGGCGTCGGTCCCCAGACGTCCATCACGGCTTCGCAGACCTCGACGGCGTATTCGACTTCGGTGTCGGAGAAGCTCTCCGGCGAGTATTCGAGGCGGATCTTCGTGTCGCCAGCCTCCGGGAGCAGCTGTTTGACGAGGGTCGCGCCGTCGATCGCGATCTGCTTGATCTGTTCCTTCGAGGCGTTCCCGAAGGTGATGCGGCGCTGCAGGGGCGAGGTCGAGTTGTAGATGTGCACGATCGCCTGCTTCGCTCCGCGCAGGGCCTCGAACGTGCGGCGGATGAGGTGTTCCCGGCACTGCACCAGCACCTGCACGGTGACGTCGTCGGGAATGAGATTTTTTTCGATGAGCGCGCGCGCGAAGGCGAACTCGGTGTCGGAGGCGGAGGGGAAGCCGATTTCGATTTCCTTGAATCCGATGTCGCAGAGCATTTTGAACATTTCGATCTTTTCGTCGACGTTCATCGGCACGGCGAGCGCCTGATTGCCGTCGCGCAGATCGACGCTGCACCAGATCGGCGCCTTCTCGATGCGTTTGTCCGGCCACTGCCGATCCTTGATTTCGATCTGCGGGAACGCGGAATATTTCGTGATTTCGTTATGTTGCATAAATTTTTTGTGAAAATGAAAGGTGAAAAGTCGTCCGCGCGGGAACGCGTCTCCGCGGCGGAAAAATGATTGAGACGGCGAACGTCGCGCGGGCCGCCGAACCGCATGAAAAATGAGCCGCTCCCCTCAGGGGAGAAGCGTCGTCCGACTAAGTCGATGTAAGTTGCGAATCACGGGCTTCGATTTTTTACGCGCCCGCCGTTTTGTCAAGATTACAATTTCTCCGGAGGAAGGCGCGTGTTTCCCGCGCGCGGATTCCTCGCGGGGAGTTTTTTGTTTTGCGCGGGAGGGGGCGAACGGGTAGGGTAAACGCGTTCCGCATAATTTATTAACCCAAAAAAAAGAAGATAACGATGAACAACTTGAAGTTCGCTCTTCCGGTCGTCGCGCTCCTGTCTGCCTGCAATCCGGGCGCCACGGCCGTTCCCGCGCCGGAGGTTCAGGCGCAAGCTCCGGCCGTTCCCGCGGCGCCCGCCGCCGAAAACGCCGCGCCCGCGCCGGAGA
>JBJEVP010000034.1:0-3830 GCA_051884475.1 Candidatus Spyradosoma sp. | reverse complement strand
CGACTTCCTCGTCACGAAGACCTTCGTGGACGGCGTCTGCAAGTTCACGCGCTGAAGACGTCTTTCGGAAAACGGCGGGCGGCGTTGCCGTTCGCCGTTTTTTTTCCGCGATGAAGAAAGTCTCGCTCATCATCGTCGGCGGCGGCGGCCGCGGCACGATTTATTCCCGCCTTCTGAAGGAGATTTCGGAAAGGGCGGAGGTCGTCGCCGTGGCGGAGCCGCGCGAATTTTTCCGGGAACGCATCGCGGAAATGCACGGCGTTCCCGCGGAGAACGCCGTCGCGGACTGGCGGGAGCTGGCGGCGCGCCCGAAGTTCGCGGACGCGGTCGTCGTCGCGACGCAGGACCGCATGCACCTCGAGCCCGCGCTCGCGTTCGCGAAAAACAAATATCACGTTCTTCTGGAAAAGCCGCTCGCGACGGACATGTCCGGATGCCGCGAAGTGGTCGCCGCCGCGCGGCGCGAGGGCGTGATTCTCTCCGTCTGCCACGTGCTGCGCTACACGGAGTTCACGCGGAAGCTCAAGTCCGTGATCGACGCGGGAACGATCGGGACGATCGTCTCCGTGCAGCATCTGGAGCCGGTGGGGCACTGGCGCTTCGCGCACTCGTTCGTGCGCGGAAACTGGCGGCGCGAGGCGGATTCCTCGCCCGTGCTGCTGCAGAAATCGACGCACGACCTGGACTGGATACGCCACATCGTGGGCGTTCCCGTGAAGCGGGTCTCCTCGTTCGGTTCGCTGATGTTTTTCAGAAAAGAAAACCGCCCGGCGGGCGCGGCGGCGCGCTGTCTCGACTGCGCCCTCGCGGGAACGTGTCCCTACGACGCGCGGCGGTTCTACACGGAGCGCCTGCGCTCGGGAACGCTCGACGCCTACGTCGAGAGCGTCACGGGAACGCCGACCGAGGCGAGTCTTCTCGAAAATCTGCGCGCGGGGCCTTACGGACGGTGCGTCTTCGCCTGCGACAACGACGTCGCCGACCACCAGGTCGTGAATCTCGAGTTCGCGAACGGCGCGACCGCCGCGTTCACGCTCGCGGGCTGTTCGCGCTACGGCGACCGCCGCATCACCGTCTTCGGTTCGCTCGGCGAAATTTCCGGCGACGGCGAAAATCTTTTTCTTCATTCCTATCTCACGGGAACGACGGAGAAAATCGAAATTCCCGCTCCGCGCGTCGCGGACAGGCACGGCGGAGGAGATTTCAACCTCGTCGAGACTTTCGTCGAGGCCGTGCGCACGGGTGATCTGCGGGGCGTCGTTTCCGGGGCGGAAATTTCGCTCGAGACGCACGCGCTCGCCTTCGCCGCCGAGACCGCGCGCAGGGAAAACCGCGTCGTCGAAATGGCGGATTTCCTCCGCGCGTGACGTTCCCGCGGGGAATCGCGGGAACGCCTTTTTTTTCCGGAAAACGGAGATCAGTCGATGACGATCTTTTTGTCGAGCGTCGCGGGAACCCAGACGTCGCCGTCCTCGACGATGAAGTCTCCGGGCGCGTTCATCGGCGAGCGCACGACGTCCTCGACCTCGCGCGTGCGCAGGTCGATGCGTTTGACGGGCGCGGATCTTCCCGCGGCGGACGCGTCCGAAAAATACAGATAATCGCGTTCGCGGTCGAAAAAGTCCTCGTGCTCCTTCGCGAGCACGCCTCTGTAGATTCCGGGAACGGCGTGGACGACGGAAACGTGCCGAGGACCGATTCCGGCGACGGGGATCGCCTTGATTTTTCCGGCGGGAGCGCCGTCGGGCGTCGTCGCCGCTTCTCCGACGTAGATCATGCCGTCGTCCACGTCGATTCCCGCGGGCGCGTCGAGCGGTTCGGCGGTGCGGATTTCCTCATGGCTTCCGTCGCGCAGGCTGATTCGGAAGATTTTTCCGATGTCCGTCGCCGTGACGTAAAGGAAATCGTCGCTTTCGGCGAGCCCCGTCAGCGCCTTCGTGTTTTCCGCAGAAAGGTCGAACACGTGAGTGAGAACTCCGGCGCGGAGACTGATGCCGACGACGCGGGAGCCGTCCGCGACGTAGAGCACGCCGTCCTCGATTTCGATTCCTCCGGGAAAATCGAGCCGGACGCCCGGGAAGGCGTTTCGCGCGAGAACGTTCCCGCGGCGGTTCAGCGAGGAGATGAAGCCCGTTCCCGCGGGCGCTCCCTCCGCCTGCGGAGCGGCGGCGCACGAGACGTAATACACGTCGTGTTCCTCTTCGACGCTCGCCGGATACCCGGAGAGCGGGACTTCGCCCGCGGTGCAGGCGGGCAGGAACGCCAGCGCGCACGCGGGAACGAGGAGTTTCAGGATGTCGTTTCTGTTTTTCATGTCGTGTTTTTTTTAGATGAGACTCATTATTATATCATTCGGGGCAAGGTCGTCGCGCATCATGAGCGTCTGACGAGAGAGAAAGCGTTCAAAAAAACGCGCGCCGGGCGGAGTGCGCCGGAAGGAATCTTCATGCTTCTTTCCCTTTCGTCTCTTTCCGGTCCGGACTTCCGATTTTCGCGCGCGGACCGCGCGGACGCCGGACGGCGGAAATTTCTCTTGCGGTCGGCGGGAAAAAGAATTTTCATTACCCGCAAGTTTTCGGCGGGTTTCCCCGAAGAAAGCGAAAGAACGTTTTTTAATCACCAATCATCAAAAACAATGGCTATCAAAGTTGGCATCAACGGTTTCGGCCGCATCGGACGTCTCGTCTTCCGTGCCGGTCTGAACAATCCTGAAATCGAATTCGTCGGCATCAACGATCCGTTCATGACGCCGGATTACATGGCTTACATGCTTCGTTACGACACGATGCACGGCCAGTACACGGGCGACATCAAGTTCACGGACAACTCCATCATCGTCGACGGCAAGGAAATCAAGTTCTTCGCGAAGATGAATCCGGAAGAAATTCCGTGGGGCGAAGTCGGCGCGGAATACGTCGTCGAATCCACGGGCGTCTTCACGGAAACGGCGAAGGCCGAAGCCCACATCAAGGCGGGCGCCAAGAAGGTCGTCATCTCCGCTCCGTCGAAGGACGCTCCGATGTTCGTCTGCGGCGTCAACCTCGACAAGTACACGAAGGACATGAAGGTCGTCTCCAACGCTTCCTGCACGACGAACTGCCTCGCGCCGATCGCCAAGGTCCTCAACGACAACTGGGGCATCAAGGACGGTCTCATGACGACGGTTCACTCCACGACGGCGACGCAGAAGACGGTCGACGGTCCTTCCAAGAAGGATTGGCGCGGCGGCCGCGCGGCTTCCGGCAACATCATCCCGTCCTCCACGGGCGCGGCGAAGGCCGTCGGCAAGGTGCTTCCGGAACTCAACGGCAAGCTCACCGGCATGTCCATGCGCGTTCCGACCCTCGACGTTTCCGTCGTCGACCTCACGGTCAACCTCGCGAAGCCCGCGAAGTACGACGAAATCTGCGCGGCGATGAAGGCGGCTTCCGAAGGCGAGCTCAAGGGCATCCTCGGCTACACCGAAGACGCGGTCGTCTCCTCCGACTTCCTCGGCGATCCCCGCACGTCGATCTTCGACAAGGGCGCCGGCATCGCGCTGACGGACACGTTCGTCAAGGTCGTCTCCTGGTATGACAACGAATGGGGCTACTCCAACAAGGTCCTCATGCTCATCCAGCACATGGCGAAGGTCGACAACGGTTGCTGCTGCTGCAAATAAGCGGTAATCCCGTCAAACCTGAAAAAAGCGTTCCCGCGAGCGATTGCGGGAACGCTTTTTTTTTGCGCGTTGCCGGAAGGCTCTCGTTCCTCGCTTCGCGCGTGCGAATTTCGCTCTCGCGTTCCCGCCGCGAAAAGTTTTTCATTTCGGATTCAAATGAGCATCACGA
>JBJEVP010000033.1:0-3860 GCA_051884475.1 Candidatus Spyradosoma sp. | reverse complement strand
CGGCGTGAAGACAAAGCGTTTCGAATTCCATGTCGGGAAATTTCCTTTCGGTTGAGATTGCGTTTTTTCAGATGCAGGACGGAGCGCGACCCGGAGAATCCGGTTTCCGCGGGAACGTCATTCCAGGTTCATCAGGCTGTGAACCGCCTCGTAGACCTTGGTCGCGACGTAGGGCGTGTTCATCGTGTAGAGGTGGATTCCGTCCACGCCGTGCGCGACGAGATCCGCAATCTGATCCACGGCGTAGGCGATTCCCGCGTCGCGCATCGCCTCGGGATTGTGCTCGAAGCGCTCCATCGCGGAGAGGAATTTCGGCGGGAGCGTCGCGCCGCAGAGCGAGGTCATGCGGCGGATCTGGCTGCCGTTGACGACGGGCATGATGCCCGCCTCGATCGGCACGGAGATTCCCGCGCGGCGGCAGCGTTCGAGAAAGCGGAAAAAGCAGTTGTTGTCGAAGAAGAGCTGCGAGATGAGATGGTCCGTTCCCGCGTCGACCTTCAGTTTCAGATGCTCGATGTCCGCCTCGATGCTCGGCGCCTCGAAGTGCCCTTCCGGATGGCAGGCGGCGGAGACGTTGAAGTTCCTGCCGCTTTCCCTGATGAAGCGGATCAGATCGCTCGCGTGCTCGAAGTCGCCGTTCTTCACGGGTCTGTCTTTGGGCCGGTCGCCTCGGAGCGCGAGCACGTTTTCGATGCCGAGCGCGGAAAGATCGTCCAGGAGCGCCGCGACCTCGTCGCGGCTCAGCCCGATGCACGGCAGGTGCGCGACGCTCTCCGTGACGTAGAGCCGCTTGACCGCGACGGCGATCTCGAACGTCGCGCGGCTGTTTTCGCAGCCGCCCGCGCCGTAGGTCACGCTGATGAAGTCCGGATGCAGCTTGCCGAGTTCCCGCAGAGCGGAATAGACGGACGCGACCGCCGCCGTCCGCTTGGGCGGGAACACCTCGAGCGAGAAGACCGTCTTCTTTTTCGCGAATATTTCAGAGATTTTCATCGCGCAACTGCCTCGCCGCCTCCGTGAGATGTTCGAGACTCGGCTTCGTCTCCGCGACTCCGCGCGTCTTCAGGCCGCAGTCCGGATTGACCCAGAGCTTTTCCGCGGGAATCCTGGCGAGCATCTTGCCGAGCGCGGTCTTGATTTCCTCGACGGAGGGAATGCGCGGCGAGTGAATGTCGTACACGCCGGGGCCGACCTCCGTGCGGAAATTGTTCGCCTTGAGCGCGTCCAGAATCGTGAGGTCGGAGCGCGAGGCCTCGAAGGTGATCACGTCCGCGTCCATGCTGTCGATCGCGGGAATGATGTCCGTGAACTCGCTGTAGCACATGTGCGTGTGAATCTGCGTCTGCGGCCTGACGCCGCTGTGCACGAGGCGGAACGCGGGAATCGCCCAGCTCAGGTAGTCGGACTCCCAGTCGGACTTGCGCAGCGGGAGCTTTTCGCGGAGCGCGGCTTCGTCCACCTGAATGACGCGGATGCCGTTCGCCTCGAGATCGAGGACCTCGTCGCGGATCGCGAGCGCGATCTGGAACGCGCATTCCTTCAGAGAAATGTCTTCGCGCGGGAACGACCAGTTGAGAATCGTGACCGGACCCGTGAGCATGCCCTTCATCGGCTTCTTCGTGAGGCTCTGCGCGTAGACGCTCCACTCGACGGTCATCGGGCGTTCCCGCGAGATGTCGCCCCAGATGATCGGAGGCTTCACGCAGCGCGTGCCGTAAGACTGCACCCACGCCTTCTGCGTGAATAGGCAGCCCTTGAGATTTTCGCCGAAGTACTCGACCATGTCGTTGCGCTCGAACTCGCCGTGCACGAGCACGTCCAGGCCGATTTCCTCCTGCAGGGCGACGCACTCGGCGATCTTCGCGCGGTTGAACGCCTTGTACTGTTCGAGGGAGATTTCGCCTTTCTTGAACGCCTTGCGGTTCTCGCGGACGTCGAGCGTCTGCGGGAACGAACCGATGGTCGTCGTCGGGAACAGCGGGAGCGCGAATTCCTTCTTCTGGATTTTTTCGCGTTCGTAAAAATCGGGCGAGCGGACGAAGTCCGCGTCCGAAATCGCCGCCGTGCGCGCGCGGACCTTCTCGTCCGTGCTGTTTTCGCGGGCGGTGAAGGCGCCCGCGTTGGCGAGGAACTCAGGCGTTTTTTCGGGAGCGTCCGAAGCGAGAATCTTCTTCAGCTCCGCGAGCTCGCCGAGCTTTTCCTCCGCGAACGCGAAATGCTTCTTGTAGGAGTCTGAAATCCCGGTCTCGTTCTTCAGCGTGTAGGGCACGTGCAGCAGCGAGCAGGAGGTGCCGAGCACGAAGCCCGGCGCGAGCGCGCGGAGCTTTTTCGCGAGCGCGAGCGTCTTCGCGTAGTCGTTGCGCCAGATGTTCTTGCCGTTCACGATGCCGGCGAAGAGCGTCTTGCCCGCCGGAAAGCCGTTCTTCTCGACGAGCTCGAGCGTCTTTTTGCCTTCGGAAAAATCGAGCCCGACGCCGTCGAAGTCGAGCGCCGTGAGCTCGGCGTAGCAGTCGCGGACGTCTCCGAAATACGTCTGCGCCAGCACCTTGACCGTTCCCTTGGCCTTGAGGATTTCCGTATAGAGCGCGACGAACAGCGCCTTGTCCTCGGCGCTCAGGTCGCGCACCAGCGCGGGCTCGTCGAACTGCACCCATTCGGCGCCGAGCGCGGCGAAGCGTGAAAGGAATTCCGAATACGCCGCGACCGTCTGCGCGACGAAGTCCGCCGCGGTCTTCGTTCCCGTGAAGCGGGCGAGCTTCAGCAGCGTGAACGCGCCCGTGACGACGGGCTTCGTCTTCACGCCGTCCGCCAGCGCCTCCTCGTATTCGGCGAAGGCCTTGTCCCCGACGAGGCGGATCCGTGTGTCGTCGTCGATTTCGGGAACGATGTAGTGATAGTTCGTGTTGAACCATTTCTTCATCGCGAGCGCCTTGACGTTGCCCTTCTCGCCCTGGTAGCCGCGCGCCTGAGCGAAATACGTGTCGAGCGGAGAAAGGCCGAGCGCCGCGTAGCGCGCGGGAACGATGTTGAACGCCGTCGCGGCGTCCAGCACGTTGTCGTAGAACGAAAAGTCGTTGGACGGAACGAAGTCCAGCCCCGAGGCCTTCTGGGCGCGGCGGTTTTCCGCGCGCAGCGTCTTCGCCGTCGCGTTCAGCGCCTCGGCGGAGACGAGTCCGCGGAAATATTTTTCGCTGGCGAACTTGAGTTCGCGCTGGCTGCCGATGCGGGGATAGCCGACGATGGAGGTTCTGATGTCCGAAGTGTTCGTGCTCATTGTATTCTGTGATGTTTGCGTTTAGTGTTTTGTTTTTCGTTTTGCGTGAAAAGAAAGACTGCGCGAAAGATTCCTCTTCGCGCAGTTCTCGGTTCGGGTTTCATCGGGCGTTTCAGACGAACGCGAACGATGCGCGAAAAATCTTCTCACGCATCATCATCATCGCGGCGGCGGCTCGACTGTTTCCGAACTGAATCATAAAAAAGTTTAATTGCTACCGAATATGTAGTGCTTGGCAGACCGCGTCAACATTTTTTTTTGAGGAACGGAAGAAATCGGAGGAAGGACTTCACGGAAGCCCGCGGCGCGCGCGAAGACGCTCATTCCTCCTTGAGCTCGCGGGTCATCAGCGCGGGAATGACTTCGCGGGGCGGAAGACCGCCGAAGACGACGGCGTGCACGCAGTCCAGAATAGGCGCGGGAACGCCGGCGCGGCGGGTCGATTCATAAAAATTCTTCGTCGCGTAATAGCCCTCGACAACGGATTTCCGGGCGTTCATCTTCGCCAACGCCGCCTCCGTTCCCTCGCGTCCGATTTCGAGCCCGAAGGCGCGGTTGCGGGACCAGTCCGCCGTCGCCGTCGCGA
>JBJEVP010000032.1:0-15254 GCA_051884475.1 Candidatus Spyradosoma sp. | reverse complement strand
GCAGAAAGCGCATCAGCTTCGGCAGGTCGTCGGCGACGAAATTGTCCGCGCGCACCCGGGCGTTGAACCGTCCGACGCCGAAATAAATCGCGTCCGCGCCGTTTTCGACGGCGGCCTTCGCGCATTCCCATCCGCCCGCGGGAGCGAGCACTTCGGGCTTCTGAAACTCCGGATTCATTGCCTCGAAATTTTCCACCACCCGCCCCGCGCTTTCAACCGCAAAGCGTTCCCGCGCGACGGAAGAAGAATCAGTTCGAGGCGGCGGACAAAACGCAGCCGGGAAGCCGCTCCGAAGGGGCGTCCGGACGTTTGCGCTTGCCGCGCGTTTTTTTTTTGCAAAATGGCTTGAGTTCGAAAACGGGGCGGTTTCTTCGCGGGAACGAGGTGTTCCCGCGGACGCGCCGATTCGAGCAGAACGAAAGGTAAAAAATGCACATAGTCATCTATCCTCCAATGGATTTCATTTTGGAAAGAGCGCCGAATCTTCATGAAATTCTCAGAGAAGGAGAGCTCACGCCCGAAGCACAGGCAATCGCGGAACTCGAAGCGGAATATCGCGAGCTCGCCGAAGGCGAAGAAATAATCATTCCCGCAGATCAATCCGGATACATCCAGGACGAAGACTGCCGGGTGGAACCCAACGTCGAGCAGAAGCGAGATTTCGGTCCGGGGCGTTACCGCCGTGAAGGCGACGTCCTCCGTCGTATAGCGCGCGTCGATTAAAACCCGTTCAACCCCCAAAGTCATTTAGTCATGAACACTCTGAAAAAATTATTCGTCGGCTTTATCGCGCTTTCCCTGACCGCCGTCGCGTTCAGCGGCTGCATGTCGCCGGAAGAACGCATGAAGCAACGCATTCAAGAAGAAAAAGAAAACGCCTGGAACAAAGTAAAGCAGGACTTGTGTTCCGACAAGCCGCTCGAATGGAAAAACGCGCTTAAGGAAATGAGAAAGCTGGCGGAACAGGGAAATCCCGATGCGCTGAACATATACTATTACCTTTCTCTTTACTATTTGGATCCGTCGACTCTTAGGAGTAAAGAAGCGTGTGTGAAAGAAGAGTGGAATGATTACATAAAAAACATGTTACATGCTACATGGGATTCCCGTCTGGAGGGTTTTCAGAATTATCTTTATTACAGAGTTTATAATAAAGAAAAATGGAAGTATGAAAAACGCTATTTCATTCCCGGCATAAAGTGTTGCGAGGAAATGCTCACCGACCTCCGGCAATGCGCGATGGACAAAAAAGTGCCTCTTGCGGAGCGCCTGTACTGCAAAGTCATTCAGCACCGATGGGTCTTCAGAAGAAACGGGTCCGCAGGTCCTACCGCCTTTGCAGGATCAAGCTCATGGCACCGCTATATAATACAAGGCGGCGATTATTCCCTGAGCGATCTGATAGAACTCGACAAGCGGAATGTGGACGTCGCGCTCGACGCGCTGGCGGACGTCGTGCTTCATTCGGGTCTCCAAGGCTTCACGTCCAGAGGCTCAAGCGACGAGTGCGTCAATTATTTTTTCAAAAAATATTTTAATGAGAAGCATGGAAATCCGCGAGCAATTCAAAAAATGGCGAACTGTATTTTATTGGTTCCGCATCCGCGTTCAAGATTTTACGATGAGGAATGCTGGAGTTTCGAAACAAAAGTCTTAGGGATTTTGGAGACGCTCTCGAACGAAGGCAATTCCGATGCGCTTGAGGCGCTTTTGGGACTCGTCGCGGATCCCGAACTCAACTCACAGAAACGCTACAGAGTATTCGAAGCGCTCCTCAGAATCAAAAACGAACTGACGGTCAAAGAGAAATACCCGCAAATGCGGGCGCGTATCTCCGAAAAAATGAAGAAAATCCAAAAAGCGACAAACGACCTCGGTGTTTATGAATACATCGAGAAAAATTTCCTCGACGAGTGATTTTCGCTCGGAGATTTAAGTGCGCGCCGGCAACCGGAAAGCGCCGTCAATCTTCAAACGCCGCGCTTTGCGCGGCGTTTTTCGCACTTCGCGACACGCACGAGACCCCGCGGGAACGGTCAGGCGGAGGCGAGGAAGGAGGCGGCTTCGGCGAGGACGGCGGTGGTCGCGAGCGGGAAGCCGGGCGCCGTCAGGAAGGCGTGCGGCACGCCGTCGATTCGGCGGGCGCGCACGGGAACGCCGTCCGCGCGGAGCTTCGCGGCGAGGCGTTCGCCGTCGTCGCGCAGCACGTCGCACTCGGCGGTGAGCACGAGCGCGCGCGGCAGCCCGGCGAGCGAAGTCTCCAGCGGCGAGAGCGCGCGCCCGAGCCGCGGCGTTCCCGCGGGCAGGTAAGAATCCTTCATCGCGGCGAAAAGCTCGGCGGAAAGCATGCCGCCGCGGTCGAACTCGCGGCGCGAGCCGGTCTCCTCGGCGGCGAAATCCTCGAGCGTCGCGACGGGATAGAACAGGAGCAGCCCGGCGGGCGGGCTTTCGCGCGCGTCGAGCAGCGCGAGCGCCGTGCAGAGCGCGAGCTGCGCGCCCGCGCTGTCTCCGGCGAAAAAGATTTTTCCGGCGTCGAGCCCGAGCGCGTCCGCGTGCGCGAAGACTCCGCGCGCGGCGGCGAGCACGTCGTCGTTCGCGGCGGGAAAGCGGGCTTCGGGCGCGTAGCGGTAATCCGGCGCGAGCACGGGAACGCCGAGCTCGGCGGCGGCCTTCGCGCAGAACGCGGACGAGTTTTCCACGCCGCCCAGACACCAACCGCCGCCGTGCACGTAGAAGATCGCGGCGGATTTCGCGGCGCGGCGCTTCGGCGAATAGACGCGCAGGCGCATCGCGCCCGCCGGGCCGGGAACGCTCGTTTCCGAGACGTCGATCTCCGGCGGGAACGGCGCCTCGATCGCGGTCGCGACGCGGATTCTGCGCAGCAGGAGCGCGTTCCCGCCGATCGCCTCGCGTATCGCGCGCACGTAAAGCCCGGGCCAGGTCGCCGGCAGCGTCGCGAGCATCTTCCGCGACTCTTCCGTGAGCCTTCCCGCGAACGCGCATTCGTCGAGCGTCGTCTTCCGGTTCGCCTTCATGCGCCGATTATCGCGCCTTTTTCTTCTCCGGCGCAAAGCTAAACCGACTCGTCCCGCACAAAAAAAAGAACGCGTCCCGGTATGAGGCGCGGGAACGCGTTCTTTTTTTTCAAGCAGAAAGACGGAGAAATCAGTCCTTCATGTTCGCCTTGCGCATGTCGCCTTCTTGGAGGAACGCGCGATGGAACTCGAGCGCCTTCGTGACGTCGCACGGCGTATGGAAGCCCGGCGTGCGCGCGATGTAGTCGCGGAGCAGCTGCCTGTATTCGGGATGCACGCACTTTTCGATGAGCTCTTCGGCGCGTTCCCGCGGGCTCTTGCCGCGCAGGTCGGCGACGCCCTGTTCGGTGACGACGATGTCCACGTCGTGTTCCGTGTGGTCGATGTGCGAGCACATGGGCACGATGGAGGAAATCGCGCCGCCCTTGGCGACGGACGGGCACGTGAAGATCGTCAGATAGCCGTTGCGCGCGAAGTCGCCGGAGCCGCCGATGCCGTTCATCATCTGGCGCCCGTAGAAGTGCGTGGAATTGACGTGGCCGAAGAGGTCCACCTCGATTGCCGTGTTCATGCAGATCAGGCCGAGACGGCGCACGATGCCCGGATTGTTGGAGATTTCCT
Source organism: Candidatus Spyradosoma sp. (assembly GCA_051884475.1). Classification (GTDB taxonomy): domain Bacteria; phylum Verrucomicrobiota; class Verrucomicrobiia; order Opitutales; family UBA953; genus Spyradosoma. The sequence continues at coordinate 11,598 of JBJEVP010000032.1, read as the reverse complement.
GCGGGCGAAGCACGATCTTGTTCTTATAGAAATCGAAGTTTTCGTAGATGTGCTTCAGGCAGTCGTCGGAAACGGTGAGCGAGCAGCCGCCGACGAAGACGCAGCGGCCGGCGTCCATGAGCTTGATGACGGAGTCCTGAATGACTTCCGTGTGCATGCGGAAAGGCGGAATGTCCGTGTTGCGGCCGAGGGCGGCGAGCACGGCGTTCGCGATGTTGCCGACGCCGGACTGAATCGGAAGAAATTCCTTGGGGAGACGTCCGGCCTTGAGCTCGGCTGCGAGAAAATCGCAGACGTTTTCGCCGATCTTGTCCGTGACGGGATCGCCCGCCTTGAACGGAGCGATGTGGTCGTTCTCGTTCGTCATGACGACGCCGACGATCTTCGCGGGATCGACCTGAAGCATCGTGGTGCCGATGCGGTCCTGAACGTGCGTCATGGGAATCGGCGCGCGGTTCGGCGGATCGAGCGGCATATAGATGTCGTGCAGATTCTTCAGCCCGGGATGATGGTAGGCGTTGAGCTCGATGATGACGCGGTCCGCGAGCTTGCAGTAGGTCGCCGTGTTCCCGCCGGCGGTCGTGAGGGCGATCTGCCCGTCGTCGGTCACTTCCGTGGCCTCGACGATGGCCGTATGCACGCGCGGAATGAATCCGTAGCGCATGTACATCGCCGTGTGGGAAAGGTGCATGTCGTTGTAGCGGACTTTCTGCGAATTGATGTTCTTGCGCAGATCCGCGTTGGACTGATAGGGCGTGCGCTGGTCGATCGCGTCCGCCTGGGCGAGCACGCCGTCCGTCGCGGCGGACGTCGACGCGCCGGAAAACAGATTGATCTTGAACGGACGTCCGGCGTCGTGTTCCGCCTTCGCCCTTTCGGCGAGCGCGCGCGGCACCGCTTTCGGAGCGCCCGCGGCGGTGAACCCGCTGAGACCGATGTTCTCGCCGTTCTGAATGAGAGCGGCTGCTTCTTCTGGAGTGAGAGTCTGGAATTTCATTGTTCTTGTAAAAAAATGTGGGTGTTTTCTTCCGCGAGCACTTTTTTTGACGACGCCAACGAAAGGAAGCGGTTTTGAATTTAATCCCGAACTCGCGTTCCCGCAAGAAAGAACGCTCCCGCGAAAAACATTTGCTCAAAGAACGGGAACGCGGAAATTCATTTGCCCTCGGGCAAGGTCTCCTCTGCGGGATTTTCGGCTTCAAAACGCCGAAAACCGCTTAAACACTTGCGCGGGCGGCGATTTTAGACCACGTAAAAAAAATCGTAAATTTCAATGCCTGAAATTGTCGATTTTTGTCGGTTTCGACACAATTTCCGCATTTTTGAAAGCAGACACGAAAAAGCCCGCAATCGCTGTATTGAAGCGGGATTGCGGGCGTTTTTGAATGGTAGGGCGCCGGGGATTCGAACCCCGAACCAATTGCTTAAAAGGCAACTGCTCTACCGTTGAGCTAGCGCCCCATTCAGGACTCTTCGCATGAACGAAAAGTGCGTGAGAGTTTGATTTTTTTTCCCGGGGAGCGCAAGACTTTTCGTAATGAACGGCCGCGCGCGTCCCGAGAGCATCCGCGAACTCGCGGGAGCGGCTCAGAAGATCGACCAGGCGGCGGTGAGGCCGGCGACGACGATCGAGACCATGCTCATCAGCTTGATGAGGATGTTCAGGCTCGGGCCCGAAGTGTCCTTGAACGGGTCGCCCACGGTGTCGCCGACGACGGTCGCCTTGTGGCACTCGGAGCGCTTGCCGCCGAAGTTGCCCTCTTCGATGAATTTCTTGGCGTTGTCCCACGCGCCGCCGGAGTTCGCCATGAACACCGCGAGCACGAAGCCCGCCGCGAGCCCGCCGACGAGCAGCCCCATCACGCCGGAGATGCCGAGCACGACGCCCGTGACGATCGGCACCACGATCGCGATGAGCGAGGGCACGAGCATTTCGCGCTGCGCGCCCTTCGTCGAGATCGCGACGCAGCGCGCGTAGTCGGGCGTTCCCGCGCCTTCGAGAATGCCGGGGATTTCGCGGAACTGGCGGCGCACCTCGACCACCATGCTCTGCGCGGCGCGGCCGACGGCGTTCATCGTCAGCCCGCAGAAGAGAAACGCCATCATCGAGCCGACGAACATGCCCGCGAGCACGCGCGGATTCATCAGCGTGACGTCGTACCACGTCATGAAATCGACGAACGTTCCCGTCTGAATTTTTTCCGCAAGATTCTGCGCGGTGACGCCGTTGTCCGCCTCGACGAGGCGGCTCAGCCCCGCCGGGAGCGCGGCGATGTCGCCGCCGTTGACGATGCGCAGCAGCGCGATGCGGATTTCCTCGATGTAGGAGGCGAGCAGCGCGAGCGCGGTGAGCGCGGCGGAACCGATCGCGAAGCCCTTGCCGGTCGCGGCGGTCGTGTTGCCGAGCGCGTCGAGCGCGTCCGTGCGCTTGCGCACCTGCGGCTCGAGGCCGGACATTTCGGCGTTCCCGCCGGCGTTGTCGGCGATGGGGCCGTAGGCGTCCGTCGCGAGCGTGATGCCGAGCGTCGAGAGCATGCCGACCGCGGCGATGCCGATGCCGTAGAGCCCGAAGCCGAGGTTGTCCGCGGAAAACACGTTCGCGAGCGTCACGCCTTCCTTCAGGCCGAAGCCGCCCGCGGCGAAGATGAACGAAAGCACGATGGCGACGACGATCGTCACCACGGGAATGCACGTCGAGAGCATTCCCGTGCCGATGCCGGAAATGATCACCGTCGCGGGGCCGGTCTTGGCGGACTCGGCGATGCGCTGCGTCGGCTTGTAGCTGTGCGACGTGTAGTATTCCGTCGCCTGCCCGATGATGATGCCCGCGAGCAGCCCGACGACGACCGAGAGCGAAACGCCGACCCAGTTCGGAATGCCCAGCAGCCAGAGAATCGCGAACGTCGCCGCGACGATCAGCGCCGACGAGCCGTTCACGCCGCGCCCGAGCGCGGAAAGCAGGTTCTTCATCGTCGCGCCTTCCTGCGCGCGCACGAGGTAGATGCCGAAGATCGAAAGCAGGATGCCGACCGCCGCGATGAGCATCGGCGCGAGAATCGCCTTGATCTGCATCGCCACGGGAGCGTCGCCGAAATTCACGAACGCCGCCGCGCCGAGCGCCGCCGTCGCGAGAATCGAGCCGCAGTAGGATTCGTAAAGGTCCGCGCCCATGCCGGCGACGTCGCCGACGTTGTCGCCCACGTTGTCCGCGATCGTGGCGGGATTGCGCGGATCGTCCTCGGGAATGCCCGCCTCGACCTTGCCGACGAGGTCCGCGCCGACGTCCGCCGCCTTGGTGTAGATGCCGCCGCCGACGCGCGCGAAGAGCGCCTGCGTCGAAGCGCCCATGCCGAAGGTGAGCATCGTCGTCGTGATGAAGATCATCTTGTGCGTTCCCGTCGCCGTCGCGTCGATCCAATGCGCGCAGCAGTCGAGAATGACCGCCCACAGGGAAATGTCGAGCAGCCCGAGCCCGACGACGACGAGCCCCATCACGGCGCCCGAGCGGAAGGCGACCTTAAGCCCCGAGTCGAGCGATTCCCGCGCGGCGTTCGCGGTGCGCGCGCTCGCGTAGGTCGCCGTCTTCATGCCGAAGAATCCGGCGAGCCCGGAGAAGAACCCGCCCGTCAGAAACGCCACGGGAACGACGGGATTCTGCAGCCCGTTCACGGCGAGCACGGCGAACAGCACGGCGAGCGCCGCGAACACGAGCGCGACGATCTTGTACTGCTGCTTCAGATACGCCATCGCGCCGGAACGCACGTGCCGCGCGATTTCTCTCATTTTCGGCGTCCCTTCGTCGCTCTTCATCATGCTGCGGTAGAAATGCGCCGCGAACGCGAGAGCCACGACCGAAGCCGCGGGAATTGCCCAGAAAATGGGCTGATCGATGATGTCTGTATGCATAGGAAGAAAAATAAGCAAAGAAAACCGTCTGCAATTTATTCCCGAGACTTGTCGAAGTCAACGCGGGAACGGACGGACGGAGAAAGAAAAGAGATGCGGGAATTTTTTTCCGCGGGGAACGCCGAGAGAGCGCCGAAAGCGCCCTCTCCTTCGCTCTCCGGAAACTTCCCGCGCGGGAACGCGCGAAGACGTCAGCGCGCCCCGGCGTCCTTCGGCTCGGTCCAGCGGCCGCGGCTCTTGATGAGCGCGATCAGGCGATCCACGGCCTCCTCCTGCGGGATTCCGCGTTCGACGCATTCCCTGCGGACGTAGAGATTGATTTTCCCGGGAGCGCCGCCGACGTAGCCGAAATCCGCGTCCGCCATCTCGCCGGGACCGTTCACGATGCAGCCCATGACGCCGATCGTCACTCCGCTGAGATGGCCGGTGCGAGCCTTGATTTTTCTGACGGTGTCCTGAATGTCGTACTGCGTGCGGCCGCAGCTCGGACAGGCGATGTATTCCGTCTTCGTCTGGCGGGAACGCGAAGCCTGAAGAATGTCGTAGGCGAGCTCCACGTTGCGCGCCGCCGAGGGCGAGAGCTCGACGCTGAGAACGTCGCCGATACCGTCGCAGAGCAGCGATCCCGCGAGCAGAGAGGCCTCGACGCGCGCTTCGCCGTCGCCCCCGAATTTCGGCAGCGGCGCGATCGTGTTCTTCACGGTGGAGCGGATCCAGATGGGCGCGTGAATGTCCGCGTTCGCGAGCATCTGCGCGAGCTTGCGGTAGACGCCGACGGGATGCGCGTCGGGAGTCTTCCGGCTCGACGTGAAAATGAGCTTGTCCTGCGGAAAGTCCGCCAGCGCGGGAATGATGGCTGCGCGCGCTCCCGCCGTGGTGTCCGCGACGAGGCCGATTCCCTTTTCGCGGCAGAGCGCGATCCAGTCGGGAATGATCTCCGCGTTCGCGGGATTGAAGCGTCGCTGAATGTAGGTGGCGGATTTCTTCGAGGGCGAGAGCTTGGCGAACAGCGCGGGAACGCTCGTCTTCACGGGATCGAACACGAAGGCGGGAATCTCGTCTTCGAACATCGCCTGCAGTTCGCAGGCGGCGGCGAGGTCGCTCTCCGTCGCCATCGGAAGCACGAGGCCTTCGACGGGAGTCTTTCCCCGCGTCGCGTCGAGCAGCGCGCGGAGCTCCTTCACGATGTCCTCGGGCGATTTCTCGACGTCCGCGAAAACGAAGACGCGCGGCGGATCGTCCACGGAAATCCTTTTTCCCAGTCCGAGTTCGACGGGAACGATCTTTCGGCGCCGGAAGGAAAAGGACGCGACGTCCGTGTCGCGCACGGGCGCGGGAACGGGATTGGGTCCGCTCGGCGTCGTGCGTATCTTGTCGATGCGGGAAGTGATTTCGCGGCAGGCGGGGAGCTCATGCCACGGATCCTCGGTGAGCGAGACGCGGATCGTGTCGCCGATGCCGTCGAGCAGAAGCGAACCGATTCCTATCGCGGACTTGATGCGGGCGTCCTCGCCCTCGCCCGCCTCGGTCACGCCGAGGTGAATCGGATAGTTCATTCCGTTGTCCCGCATTTCCTTCACGGCGAGACGGTAGGCCTCGATCATCACTTTCGTGTTGGAGGACTTCATCGAAAGCACGATGTCGTAAAACCCTTCCGATTCGCATATCCGAACGAACTCCATCGCCGCCGCGACCATTCCCGCCGGAGTGTCGCCGTAGCGGTTCAGCGTGCGGTCCGAAAGCGAACCGTGATTCGTGCCGATGCGCAGCGCGCGGCCGAGCTCCTTGGCGCGGCGAATGAGCGGCGAGACGGACTCGGCGACGCGCTCCAGCTCCTCCGCGTATTCGGCGTCCGTGTAGTCGCGCGGGAACGCGGCGCGCCTGTCCGCGTAGTTGCCCGGATTGATGCGCACTTTTTCGACGTGCTCGATCGCCTCCATCGCCGCCGCCGGAAGAAAGTGAATGTCGGCGACGAGCGGCTGGGAAAACCCCGCGGCGCGGAACTCGCGATGAATGTCGCGCAGGGCGCGGGCCGCCTCCACGGTCGGCGCCGTGATGCGGATGAGCTCGCTTCCCGCCTCCGCGAGCCGAATGCACTGCGAGACCGTCGCGGGAACGTCGAGCGTGTTCGTCGTCGTCATCGACTGAAGGCGAATCGGATTGCCGCCGCCGATTCCGACGCCGCCTACGACGACTTCACGGGAGGGGCGGCGCACGGTGTTGAAACGAGAAAGCGCGTAACTCATAGGATACAGGAAAAGTTGCGGAAAATGATACTCCCGAAACCTCATTTTTCAACTCAAACGCGCTTCGGAGACGGATGTTCTTCGCGGAAGCGGGAACCGAAAACCGGAATCCAGTCCGCGCGTTCCCGTCCGTCCGCGATCAGTCGTTCGGAATGTATTCCTCGAGATCGAACCCGGGGGCGGGAAGTTCCCCCGCGGACGCGGGAACGCTCTCGGCGGGAACGGCCTCCTCCGGATAAAGCTCCTTCCAGCGCGCGAGCACGGCGCCGACCACGGGAGCCGCCGCGCCGCCGCCGCCGATGTTTTCCCCGGGAAGCCCCTCGAGAACGACGGTCACGGCGACGCGCGGATCGCGCGCGGGAGCGAAGGCGGTGAACCACGCGAGCGTCGTCTTCTTGCGCGTGTCCCACTGCGCGGATCCGGACTTCGCCGCGATTTCCAGCCCCTTCACCTGCGCCTTGCGCCCCGTGCCGTAGGCGACGCATTCCGTCATTCCGCGCAGAATTTCCCCGTAGGCCTCGTCGGAGATTCCGAGGGGCTCGCCGCCGTGATCGACGCGGGAACGCCCCGTGACGGGATCGACGCGCGCGGGATCGTGCACGACGGAAGGACGCGTCCGCGTCTCCCTGCGCGCGAGCGAGGCCGTCATGCACGCGATGTGCAGCGGAGACGTCAGATGAAAGCCCTGGCCGATGGCGGCGTTCGTCGTGTCGCCCGCGACCCAGCGCCCTCGCCCGTCCGCGAGCTTGTGTCCGGGATCGGCGACGACGAGCCGGCCGAGCACGTCGGACTTCGCCTCGTCGAGCTCCACGGGAACGTGCTCGCCGAAGCCGAAGCGGTAAGCCTCGGCGGCGATGGGCCCGATGCCGAGAATCAGAGCCGCGTTGTAGCAATAGACGTTGGAGGACACGCGGATCATCCGCGCGAGATCGACCTGACCGAAGGCGACGAGATCGTGCTCGGGCTTGCGCTGCCGATTCACGGTGAGAAACGCGCCGCAGTCGAACTTTTCCTTCGGACCGATCGGCCCCGAAGGACGCGCCGCCGCCGCCGAATGAGGAGCGATCTTCGCGATGGTCTCGGAATCGTTGTAAGTCTTCGAATGCATCGCGGCGACGGCGGTGACGAGCTTGAAGGTCGAGCCCGGCGGATAGCGTCCGATGAGCGCGCGGTTCCAGAGCGCGCGGTTCTCCTCGAGAAACGCGTAATACTCGCTGCTGAATCCGTCCACGCCTTTCCGCGGATCGAAGGACGGCGCGGACGCGAGCGCGAGAATCTCGCCCGTGCGCACGTCCATCGCCACGACCGCGCCCGCGCGGGAACGCGATTCCAGCGCGGCCTCGGCGGTCTTCTGCAGTTCCAGATCGATCGAGGAAACGAACGGCGCGCCCTTTTCCGGCCTGCGTTCCTCGAGTTTTTTGTGGAGATAGCCCATGTTGTCCACCTGCCAGAGCTGGTAGCCGTCGCGCCCGCGTATCGTGCCGTCGAAACGGCGTTCGAGTCCGAAGCTGCCCTGCTTGCCCTCACGCGCGGTCACGCGCCTGTCGCGGCTCTCCTCGGGCAGGTCGCCGCGCGCGTCGCCGGTGTCCTTTTCGAGGCGTCCGAGCAGGTGTGCGGCGAGCGCGCCGTGAGGATACGTGCGCTCGGATTCGACGTAGAGCTGCTCGGGAGCGTCCGTCGGGAACGCCTCGACGAAGCGGGCCTTTTCCTCGTCGGTGAGATTCTCCGCCAACGGGAACGGCAGCACGCGCTTTCCTCCGAGATAGCGGGCGACGGCGACGGGATCGAGCACGCGGGAACGCCCGATCGCCCTGTTCACGCGGTCGAGGTGCCGCTGCACCACCTTCGTCGTCGCTCCGGCGCGGAGCCGCGCGACGTCGATCTTCATGCCCGGAAAATTCTTCCGTTCCCGCTTCGCGGCGCGGATGTCCTTGCGCGCCTCTACGGAAAACTCCTCGCGCAGCGACCCCAGATCGATGACCACGGAACAGCGAGGGCGGCTCGAGACGAGCACGTTCCCGCGACGGTCCAGAATGTCGCCGCGCGCGGCGGGAACGGTGACGTAGCGCGAGCTCTGGCTGTCGAACTGCCGCAGAAATTCCTCCCGATTGAAGATCTGACGCGACGCCAGCCCCGCGATCACGTAGAACATCGCGGCGGCGATCAGCCCGCAGAGGACGAGCACGCGCCCCGGGCGTATCCCCTTCTGCCGAGCCTCGTTCAGAAGATTTCTCATGCCTCCTCCACCTCCCGCGAAGCGACGAGATCCGCCCCGCAGAGACGATACGCCGAAACGATCGCCTCGAAAAACCACCAGCCCGCCAGCACGATGAACGCCGAGGACGCGAGCGCGTCCGCGAAAAATCCCGCCCAGAACGACGACGCGCCGAGCCGGTCCCAGCCCAGAGCGCACGCCCAGAGCAGAAAGATCGCGAAGTTCACGCCGAGCGCGCAGCCGAGCCAGTGCCGGGGCGACGACGTGTCCACGTAGGCCCGGAGAAACCTCAGCGCGAAAAAGAAAATCGCCGTCCACATCACGCCGAAGCCCGTCGTCGAAGGCACGTTCACCGCCGTCTCTCCGAAAAGAGCGACTTCCGGCAACGCGCCGCCGAGCGCCGCCGTCTCCATTTTTTCGAAAGGAATAGGCAGCGAGACGTCGAAGAGGAAGCCGCCCGCCAGCGCGGACGCGAAGCCGCGCGTGAGCGGCATGAGAAGCGCGGGAACGACGACGAGGATTCCCGGGACGAAAATCGTCAGATTCAGCGGCGCGAGCGCGTCCGACGCCGTTCCCGCGAGGAAAATCCATACGTAGGCGACGGCGCAGGCGGGCGTCCAGTAAAGGACGCCGCCGGAAAAAAGTTTTCGGAAAAGGTTCTTCATCGTCAGCCCGCGCAGGTCCTCCGTCCGTTCATTCGTCGCCGGAGGAGAGAGACTCCAGCACGTCGGGATTCACGGGAACGAGAATCGCCGCCTCTTCGACGGAAGCGAGATTCTGCGAAGGCTCGACGACCGCCTCGCGGAAAACCCCGTCCTCGGAACGCGCGGGCGTTCCCGCGAGAGAACCGATTTTCAGCCCTGCCGGAAAAATCCCGCCCAGTCCGGAGGTGACGACGTCCACGCGCGCGCCGTTGTCCGGAAAGACGACCTCGGCGGGAATGTCGCCGATTTTCCCCGACGCTCCGCGAAACGGAGACGCGCCCGCGCCCTGATAGGTGACCGCGAGGTTTTCCGCGCCCGAAAGCGTCGCCGAGACGCGGAACGACGGCGAAGAAATCAGCTCGACCACGCAGGTGTCCGAAAACACGTCGCGCACGCGTCCGACGACGCCGTAGGCGTTCACCACCGGACAGCCGGGGCGGATTCCGTCCTTTTTTCCCCGGCGCAGCACGATCTGCTGCCACCACATGCCGAGCCTGCGCTGAGCCGTGCGCGCGGGAACGGTGCGGTAGTCCGGACGCGACGGCAGACCGAGCAGCGCTTCCAGGCGAGCGTTTTCCTCGCGGAGAGCGGAGTTGGCGGCGATTTCGTACTGCATCGTCGCCGCGAGCCGCGAAGCGTCGCGGCCGGCGCGGATCAGTTCGTCGCTGCTGCGGGAACGCAGTTCCCAATAACGCGCCAGATCGCTCATGCGCGAAGACAGAACGAACGACGGTGCCTCGAACTCATACGCCGCCTCATAAACCGCGCGGCGGACCGCGGCGGGGACGAACCACCACGCGATCATTCCCGCGAAGAGAAGGACGAACGGGCGCAGATTTCGGGTTTCCGGAGTCATCGTCGAGGGCGCGGGATCGGCTTCCTCCGACGGCGGGAGCGCCGCCGATGCTTCTTTTCCCGAAGCCGTCCGCCTTCAGAAAAAAATGCTCAGCGCCGGAACGTGTTCCAGTTGGCGTTTTCGATGATCGTTCCCGTGCCGTTGACGACGCAGCGCAGCGGATCCTCGGCGACGAAGAACGGAATCCCCGTCTTGTCGCTCAGGAAACGGTCGAGCCCGCGGATCTGGGCGCCGCCTCCGGCGAGCACCGCGCCGCGGTCGAGCAGCTGGCCGGCGGATTCGGGCGGGCAGATTTCCAGCGTCTTGGAAATGCCTTCGAGAATGTCGTCGAAATTGTGCTTGAGCGCCTCGCGCACCTCCGTCGAGTTGATCGTCTGCGCGCGCGGCATGCCCGAAATGGAGTCGCGCCCGCGGATCTCGAAGGAAAGCTCCTGATCCAGCGGATACGCCGAGCCGATCTGCAGCTTGACCTGCTCCGCCGTCTTCGAGGCGATGACGAGGCCGTAGGAGTTCTTCACGTAGTTCACGATGCTCTTGTCGAACTCGTCTCCGCCGACGCGGATGCTCTTCGCGGCGACGATGCCCCCGAGGGAAAGCACCGCGATCTCCGATGTGCCGCCGCCGATGTCCACGATCATCGAAGTCTCCGACTCGCCCACGGGAAGCCCCGCCCCGAGCGCCGAGGCGATCGGCTCCGGAATCGTCTGCACGTGCTGCGCTCCCGCGCGGTAGGCGGAATCCTTCACGGCGCGCTCCTCCACGGGCGTGATGCCGAACGGCACCGCGATCACCACCGTGAGATGCGTCAGGAAAGAGTGCTGCCCGGCCTTGCGGATGAAGTAGCGCAGCATGTGCTCGCTGACCTCGAAGTCGGCGATCACGCCGTTCTTCATCGGGCGCACGATCTCGATTCCCTCGGGCACCAGGTCCGCCATGCGCTTGGCGTCCTCGCCGATCGCGATCGGACGGCGCGTCTTCGTGTCGATGGCGACGAAGCTCGGCTCGTTCATGATGATGCCGCGCCCCTTGACGTAAACGAGAACGTTCGCCGTCCCCAGGTCAATTCCGATCGCCGTAGAGAAAATTCCGGGAATGTTTTTGATCATAGCTTTCCAAAAAAACGTTTTCCGTTAAGGAAACATCACGGCGGAAACCTTGTCAACGCATCGCTGAAAAATCCGCGGGCTCCCGAAAAGTTTAGGCTTTCCCTCCGCCGAACGAAACCTTACGCTGGACGTTCTTTCTCATGTCCCGGTAGTTCAACGGATAGAACCGCGGTTTCCTAAACCGTTAATCCGAGTTCGATTCTCGGTCGGGGCGCCAGACGAAGGAGCGTTCCCGCGCTCCCCGCGAAAGTGCCGCTCATCGCGGCGGCCTGCCCGGCGAAACGCCCCGTTCCCGAAGTGAGCGCGAGAATCGCCTTTTCGATGCGCGCGAACTCGAGCTCTCCGGTCTTGGCGAAGGCGCGCAGCGCGGCTTCGCTCATCCCCAGCTCTTTCGCGAGCGGCTCATAGAGGTTCACGCCCTTCTGCGCGAACATGTCCATGAAGCCCGCCTCGAAGCGGCCGGAGGCCTTCGCCTTCGTGAAGCTGCCGACCAGCTCGTTCACGTCCAGGCCCGTTCCCGCGGAAAGGTTGTGGAACGCCTCCGTCCACTTCAGCACGTCGTCGC
>JBJEVP010000031.1:0-15267 GCA_051884475.1 Candidatus Spyradosoma sp. | reverse complement strand
GCGTTTTTTCGTGAAGGCGTCATTTGAGCGTCAATGCTCCAAGCCTACTCTTTCAGGTCCCCGATGAAAAGCGGATTCCGCTTCCTCACGAAAACCTCACGGACGGGAACGCCGCGGCGAGGAAGAAAAAAAGTTTTGACCCGGTTCCCGCTTTGAACGATTCTGAAAGCGCCCGTGAAAATCCTCAACCGCCACATGTTTTTACAGTTCGCCTCGGCAGTTCTGCTGTCGCTGGCGCTTTTCATCTTCGTCCTCGTCACGGGCAACGTGCTGAGGCAGGTCGTGGGGGAACTCGCGAACGGGCGCCTGTCGATGCCGACGGTGTTCGAACTGGTGGGGCTGATTTCCGTGAGCGTCATTCCCTACGCCATGCCGCTGGGCATGCTGACGGGCGTGCTCATCGTGCTCGGGCGCATGTCGTCGAGCAACGAGATCATCGCGATGAAATCCGCGGGAATGAATCTCTGGCGCATCGTTTCGCCGATTTTCTGCGTCGCCGTGATCGGCGTCTGCGTCAGCGGCTACATCAACTGCTTTTGGGCGCCCAAGGCGGCGAATCAGTACAAGACGATGCTGAAAAGCACGTTCCGCGAATCGCCGACGCGGCTCATCGTGCCGAAGACGCTTTTCAGCGAATTTCCGGGCTTCGCGATCTACGCGAACGCCCGCGAGGGCGACGCGCTCAAGGATTTCTGGCTGTGGGAGCTCGGCGCGTCCGGCGCTCCCGTGCGCTTCACGCACGCGGAGGAGGCGGAAATCCGCTTCGTCGAGGCGGACGAGCTCGGCGGGGACGACTCGCTGCAGATCACGCTCAAGAACGCGGCGACGGAGGAGCGTCCCCGCAGGAATCCCGCGGACGTCGCCGACGGCACGATACGTTTTTCGAGCATCGGGAGCGCGCCGATTTCGGTTTCGCTGGGGCGCATTCTCGGCGACGGCAAGCTGCCGAAGGAACGCCGCAAGCTCCGCTGGTTCACGCTCACGGAACTGATGCAGCTGCGGGAAGAAGGCTGGCGCGCCGATCCCGCGAAGGATCCTCCGGAAAAGGTCGAGGCCGACAAGATCGCCGTTCAGCTTCAGATCCAGAATTATCTGACGTCCGCCGTCTCCGTGTTTTCGCTGACGATTCTCGGCATTCCGCTCGGCATCCGCGTCTCGCGGTCGGAGACGTTCGTGAACATCGGAATCGCGCTCGCGCTCGCGCTGATGTTCTACCTGCTGATGACCTTCGTCTCGTGGATCGAAGATCCGGCGTGGCGGCCGGACATCCTGATCTGGCTGCCGAACGCGCTTTATCAGATCGTCGGCTTCGCGCTGCTTTACCGCGCGGCGAAGAACTGAGCGAATCGGGCTGCGGGCGCCGGGAGCGCCTCTTCCCGCCCCTCAAAAAAATCATTTTCGTCGTCTTTTTTTTTCCGTGCCGCTGATTTCAAAAAAATCCATCGATGAAATCCGTTCCCGCGCCGACATCGTGGCGTTCATCGGGGACTACACGAGTCTGCGCCGCGCGGGAACGAAGTGGAAAGGGCTGAGCCCGTTCACGAACGAAAACACGCCGTCGTTCTTCGTCGATCCCGAAAAGGGATTTTACTACTGCTTCAGCACCGGGCAGGGCGGGGACATATTCAAGTTTCTGATGGCGCGGGAAAATCTGACGTTCGCGGAATCCGTCGAGCGCGTCGCCAAGCGTTTCGGAATCACGGTCGAATACGAGCGCGGCGGGAGCGTCGAGCGCTCGCTGCGCGGAGAGCTTTTCGACATCCACGAATTTTCCGCGAATTATTTTTCGGAAAAATTCCGCGCCGCCGCGAAGGTGCGGGAATACTGGTCGCGGGAACGCGGGTTCGACGACGAGACCGCGCGCGAGTTCCGCATCGGATTTCTGCCGCCGAACGGCTCGCGGGAGTTCGCCGAGGCGCTCGTCAGAAAAGGATTTTCCCCGCGGGCGCTCGCCGCTTCGGGCATTTTCGTCGGAACGGAGCGCTTCCCGGATCCGAAGACGTGGCGTTCCCGTTTCGAGGCGCGCCTCGTCATTCCCATCGCGGACATTCAGCGCCGCGTGATCGCGTTCACGGCGAGAAAAATTCCCGGGATCACGCCGGACGACGGGCGCGGGATGAACGAGGCGAAATACATCAACTCCTCGGAGACGGAAATCTTTCACAAGGGCTCCACGCTCTTCAACATCGACAAGGCGAAGGACGTGTTCGCCGGAAAGCGGACGGCGGACGCGCCCTCCGCGGGAACGCGCGCGACGCCGTTCGTCCTCGTCGAGGGGCAGCTCGACGCCGTCCGCTGCTGGAAATGCGGAATCCGCACCGCCGTCGCCGGGCAGGGCACGGGCATCACGGAGGAACAGCTGCAGCTGCTGCGCCGCTACTCCGACCGCCTGGACTGCCTGCTGGACGCCGACGCCGCCGGACAGAAGGCGGCGCTCCGGCTCGCGCCGCTCGCGTTCAGGACGGGGCTCGACCTGCGTTTTCTGAGCGTTCCCGGCGGGAAGGATCCGGACGAATTTCTCGCGCGCAACGGCGCGGGCGGCGTTCCCGCGATTCTCGGGAGCGGCGTTCCCGCGATGAACTTCATCGCGCGGAAATTTTTCCCGGAAGGGGAACGCCTGTCGTCCGCGCAGACGCAGCGCGCGCTGGAGGCGGTCTATGAAATCGTCGCGGCGTCTCCCTCGGAAGTGGTCCGCGCGGACTGCCTGGTCACGCTGGCGCGTTCCGCCGGGCTGGACCGGCTTTCGGCGGAAAGGGATTTCTCCCGGTTTCTCGCGGCGAAGAAAGCGGAGGAGAATTCCCGCTCCGGATTCGCTTCGGCGGGCGTTCCCGCGGCCGTCGCGGCGGGGAACTCCCCCTTGACAACGGCGGAGGACGATGTCTTAATTCTGATTCTCAATTACGATGTCGTCACACCCTTGTTCGCCAATGTCGTCCCGCCCGAGTGGCCGGACGGAAATTCCTGTGCCGGACGCCTTCTCAACCGAATTTTCGCGGAGGCTCAGGAGGGGGAGTGGCACGGTTCGGAATCGCTTCACGACCTGCTCGAGACGGACGAGGAGCGGAATTTCGTCGCGCGGCTCCGCAACGGATTCGACCGCGAGAACATGGAGCCCGGTGAACTCGAACGCGTCGCCGACGAGTGTCTGGCGCGGCTCTGCGCGAAGCACTGCGAGCGGGAACGCCGCGAGATCGACCGACGGATGGAGGCTCTCTCTCCGGATTCTCCCGAGCTGCTCGAACTGCAGAAAAGACGCATAGAGCTGAGACGAATTTTGAAAAATCCTCCGCGTATTCGGATGTAAGGACCCGAGAACAACATTTTTTGCAAAAAATCTTAATTTGATTATGGCAGACAAGAAGAAATCTACGGCAAAGCCCGCGAAGAAAATCGCGGCGAAGAAACAGGCGAAGCCCGTTCCCGTGAAGAAGAGCGCGCCTGCGAAAAAGGCCGCTCCGAAGAAGGCGGCGGCGAAGAAGCCTGTTCCCGCGAACAGGAAGCCCGCGTCCGCTTCGTCCGGGAAGAAGTCTGCCGTTCCCGCGAAGAAGGCGGCGGCTACGAAGAAGGCTCCGGCCAAGAAAACCGCGTCGGGCTCCAAAAAGCCGGCGGCGAAGAAGGCCCCCGCGAAGCCGGCCGCCAAGAAGCCCGTTCCCGCGAAGAAACCGGTCGAGAAAAAGGCGGTCGCGGCTTCGAAGCCGAATAAGAAAGCCGTTCCCGCCGCTTCCGTCTCCGGAAAAAAGCCCGTTCCCGCGAAGAAGAAGCCCGCCGCGCCCGCGACCGGGAAAAAGCCTCTTCCCGAAAAGAAAATCGAAAAGAAGTCCGCGGAAAAGGCCGCGCCCAAGGCGGCTCCCGTTCCCGTCCTCGCCAACGACGACGAGGCGCACACGCAGGAAGTGAAGTACGCGCCGAACCGCTCCGACGTGCTGACGCACGCCGAGCGCGAACGTCGCCGCAAGTCCGCCGACGCCGACGCGCAGAAGATCCGCGAGCTCTCCCAGAAGATGCAGTTCGCCGACGGCGTTCCCGCGAGCGCCGCGCCCGTCAATCAAGTGGAGATGAACGAAAAGGTGCGCGAGCTCGACCAGCTTTCCAAGCAGCAGGGCTTCGTCACCATCGAAGACATCAACCGCATCATTCCTTCGACGGGGTCGTCTCACGAGGCGTTCGACAGCATCATCAACATTCTCGACAATCTCGACATCAAGATTCTCGACAACGACGAAGTCGATTCCTACAAGCTCCGGCTTTCCGCCGAGGAGGAGAACGCGCTGCGCATGGCGCAGGTGGACATTCTCGACGATCCCGTGCGCATGTATCTGCGCCAGATGGGGCAGGTGCCGCTGCTCTCCCGCGATCAGGAGATTCAGATTTCCCGCAGCATCGAGGACGCGGAATCGCGCGCGCAGGACGCGCTCTGCTCGATCTGGCTGACGCTTCCCGTGCAGCTCGACACCGCGCGCCGGCTCAACGAGAAGACCGAGCGTTTCGACCGCGTCGTGCTCGACAAGAAGGTCGAGTCCCGCGACTGGTATTTCCGCATGCTTCCTAAGGCGATTTCCGCCGTGGAGGCGATTTCGACGAAGCTCGACAAGGCCTGGATGGAATACGTCAGCGGCGCCAACGAGGAAATCCGCCGCAAGGGGCACGCGCGCTTCATCAAGCTGCAGAAGGACATTCGCCCGCTGCTGCGCAAGTTCTGCTTCAAGATGAAGGTGCTCGAGGAATGGCTCAAGACCTTCAAGCCCGTGCTGGACAAGTTCCGCGACTGCGTCTGGCAGCTCGAGATGATCGAGCACAAGGACCGCCGCGCACGCAAGTTCGACGCGAAGAAGATCAACGCCGAGCTCGCCGCGCTCGAAAAGGAATACCGCATCAAGGCGTCCGACCTGCTCGACGTCTATCGCGAAGTCCGCAAGTGCCTTTCCGAAGCCAACAAGGCGAAGACGAACATGGTCGAGGCGAATCTGCGTCTCGTCATCTCCATCGCGAAGAAATACACGAACCGCGGGCTCTCGTTCCTCGACCTCATCCAGGAGGGCAACATGGGTCTGATGAAGGCGGTCGAAAAGTTCGAATACCGCCGCGGCTACAAATTCTCGACCTACGCGACGTGGTGGATCCGCCAGGCGATCACGCGCTCCATCGCGGACCAGGCCCGCACGATCCGCATTCCCGTCCACATGATCGAGACGCTCAACAAGGTCATGCAGGTGCAGAAGCAGCTCTTCCAGGAACTCGGCCACGAGCCGACGCCGGAGGAAGTCGCCAACGAAATGCAGATGCCCGCCGAACGCGTCCAGCAGATCATGAAGATGTCTCAGCAGCCGATTTCTCTCCAGAGTCCCGTGGGCGACGGAGACGACACGAGCTTCGGCGACTTCATCGAGGACAAGGCCGCGGAAAATCCCTACGACATCGCCGCGACCGCGCTTCTGCGCGAAAAGATCATCGACGTGCTCAAGTCGCTCACGGACCGCGAACGCGAAGTGCTCACGTACCGTTTCGGGCTTAAGGACGGCTATTCCCGCACGCTCGAGGAAGTCGGAAAAATCTTCAACGTCACCCGAGAACGCATCCGCCAGATCGAGGCGAAGGCGCTCCGCAAGATGCGCCACCCGACGCGTCTGCGCCAGCTGCACGGCTTCTTCGAGGCCGATCAGGACGTTTCCGGGCCGAGCTTCGACCAGTTCACGCTGACCGACGCTCCCGCCGCCGCGGGGACGCCCGTCGCGCCCGAAAACGCGGAGCCGTCGGCGCAGCCGCCCGCGGAAGACGCGGGAACGCCCGATTCCGACGCGCCGGAGGCGCCCGAAGCCTGAGCGGTCCGCTGATTTCCGGAAAGAACGTTCCCGCGAAAGCTCCGCGGGAACGTTCTTTTTTGCGGGCCGTGCGGGACCGGAGACCGAAGTCCGCCGAAGCGGATTTTCGCTCTGGTTTCAGGAAAAGAAACTTTGCATTTTTTATGAAACGGATGTCATTTGCAGATCCCGACAGTCCATTCGGCAGAAGCGGTCTGTCGCGTCGGATGGATTTTGAATCCGCATCGACGGAGATCTGAAAACGAAACGAGACCTGCGGCCGGAACAGTGAAATCCGTTTTGAAGACAGCGACAATAAATGAAGCTTTATACAATACAAACAGCGGACTTGCTCCCGATAGAAGAGGATTACTACGCGTCGTTTCGGTTTGTTCAGAAAAATCCGTTTTCTTGCGGCGACATTCCTCTCTATAAGTGGATGTTCGAAAAGTCGTCTTCTCCGCTCAAGAAATCGGGAACGGCTCCCGTTTGGTGCTGGCGGAAATGGAACGGCTTTTCCGATGCTCCGGATCTTCGACGCGCAGGACACGCTCCGCGCGGAACACGCTGCTGCCGAATGGAAATGGAAGTTCCGGATGAGCACGTTTTGCTTTCGCAATTTGAGATGTGGTGTTGGGTTCTGAACGGATGGAACATCATCAGAAATGAAAAGGAGCGAAAGGCGCCGCCGTTTTCTTTGGAGGAATCGCGGATGCATATATTTGATCTTGAGTTCGGTTCGGAATCCGTGTGGGGGAAAAAACAGAATCGCTCCATTCAGGCGATAATTCCATGCATAAAGCCGGAGTGGATCATCCGAACGAAAATTTTTGTCGCACGATAAAATGATCCGGCAGGAGCGGCGTTTCTCCCGCCGAAAGAAATCTGTTTGCATCTGAAGAGCGGCGTTTTGAAGATCTTTTCGCGCGGTTTCTCACGCGCGCGTGATTATATAAATAAAAAGTTTGCGGCCCTCCCGGAAAAAAGACATCATCGCAATTTAATTTTTTCACGAAAATTCAATTTATGAGTGACAGCGAAAACATACCCAGCAACGCGGGGCGAAAAGACGCCGGAAAGGCTTCTTACGACGCGTCCGACATCAAGCGCCTGAAAGGGCTTAAAGCCGTGCGGGAACGCCCGGGCATGTACATCGGCGACACGAACGAGACGGGGCTTCACCACTGCGTCTATGAAATCGTGGACAATTCCATCGACGAGGCGCTCGCGGGCTTCTGCAGCGAAATCAAGGTGACGATTCACGGGAACGGTTCCGTTTCCGTCGAGGACAACGGCCGCGGCATTCCCGTGGCGATTCACCCGGAGGAGAAAATCCCGACGCTCGAGCTCGTGCTGACGAATCTTCACGCGGGCGGCAAGTTCGAGAAGGGCGCCTATCAGGTGTCCGGCGGTCTCAACGGCGTCGGCGCGAAGTGCGTGAACGCGCTTTCGGAATTTTTCGAGGCGGAAGTCTGCCGCGACGGCGAAGTGCACAACATGCAGTTCTGCCGCGGCGAGGTGACCGTGCCCATCCGCGTTCTCGGCAAGACGAAGAAGACGGGAACGAAGATCACGTTCCTGCCCGACCCGGAAATCTTCACCGTGCTCGAGTTCAAATACGACACGCTCGCCCGCCGTCTGCGCGAGCTGGCGTTCCTCGTTCCCGGCATCACGATTTCCATCGAGGACGAGCGGACGGGGCACAGGGAGAACTTCCATTTCAACGAAGGGCTTTCCGAATACGTCGCCTATCTCAATTCCGGCGAGGAGACGCTTTTCCGCAATCCGATTCTGATCACGGCCGAGGTGGACATCACCGACCCGACGAATCCCGTCGTCCTGCCGAAGAACTACGTCGCCGATCCCGCGAAGAAAATCACGAAGATGACGGTGGACGTGGCGCTCCAATACAACAAAAAGTATTCGGAAATCGTTTACGCCTACACGAACCTCATCAACAACCCCGAGGGCGGCACGCATCTTTCCGGATTCCGCTCGGCGCTGACCCGCGTCGTCAACAACTACGCTAAGGCGAACAATCTCATCAAGGACAAGGATCCGAAGCTGACCGGCGACGACATGAAGGAGGGCTTGGTCGCGGTCGTTTCCGTGAAGCATCCGGACCCGAAATTCCAGTCGCAGAACAAGACGCGCCTCACGAATCCCGAAGTCGAGGGCATCGTGCAGAACGTCGTCGGCGAAGGGCTGAAATACGCGTTCGAAAAGGACCCCGCGATGGCGAAGGCCATCATCACGACGGCGATGAACGCGGCGCGCGCCCGCGAAGCGGCCCGAAAGGCGCGCGAGACCGTCCGCAAGGGCGCGCTTTCCGGCGGCGGACTTCCCGGCAAGCTCGCGGACTGCTCGGAAAAGGATCCCGCGCAGTGCGAAATTTATCTGGTCGAGGGCGATTCCGCCGGCGGCTCCGCCAAGCAGGGACGCGACCGCCGCACGCAGGCGATTCTGCCTCTGCGCGGAAAAATTCTGAACGTCGAACGCGTGCGTCTCGACAAGATGCTCGAAAACGCGGAAATCAAGGCGATGATCACCGCCTTCGGAACCGGAATCGGGAATGCCGAAAAGAACGACGACGCCGGCTTCAACATCGAAAAGGCGCGTTATCACAAAATCGTCATCATGACGGACGCCGACGTCGACGGCGCGCACATCCGCACGCTGCTCCTCACGTTCTTCTTCCGTCACATGCGCGGACTCATCGACGCGGGCTACGTCTACATCGCCCAGCCGCCGCTCTACAAGGTGAAGCGCAAGAAAAAGGAACAGTACGTCGAAAACGACGCGCAGATGAACTCCATGCTGCTCAAGCTCGGCACGGAGGACATTTCTCTGCTGCGCAAGCGCGACAATCAGTGCTTCGCTCCCGAGGCGCTCGACAAAATCGTCGAGTGCATGGCGCGGCTCGAGGTGCTCGGACGCGGCGTCAGCCGTTACGGCTGCCAGCTCGCGACCTATCTCGACACACACAAGAGCGAAACGCAGGAGCTCCCGCGCTTCCTCGCACGAATCCGCACCGGCAACAACGAGACCTTCGAGTATCTTTTCACGGACGACGAACGCCTGAGCTTCTTCGCCCGGATGGAGGTCGAGGACATCACCGCCGCGACGAACATCCGCGAGGTGCCCGGCGAGAACGGACAGATGGTGCAGCAGCGCGTCAGCGTCTATGAAATCTACGAGGCCGCTCAGATGACGAAGATTCTCAAGCAGCTCGCCGAACTCGGACTCGACATCAGGCAGTTCTCTCCGAGCGAGGAGGCGCGCTACGAACTGCTCGAAGGCGCGGGAACGGACGCGGACGGGAACGTTCCCGAATCGCGCCGCTATCCGCTCTGCACGATGCTCGACCTCATCGCGAAAATCCGGGAGCTCGGACGCCGCGGACTCACGATCTCCCGCTACAAAGGTCTGGGGGAAATGAACCCGAAGCAGCTTTTCGAGACCACGATGGATCCCGCGACGCGGCGCTTCCTCAAAGTCACCATCGAGGACGCCGCCGAAGCCAACCGCGTCTTCACGATGCTCATGGGCGACGACGTTCCGCCGCGCCGGCAGTTCATCGAGGACAACGCGCTCAACACCTCCTACCTCGACGTGTAAGCGATTTGTCGAATTCCTCCAGTTCTCAATCTTCAATTTTTATAAAAAATGGAAACTGTTTCCGAACGTCTTTCTCCGACGAGCATCACCGACATCATGCAGACGGCCTACATCGACTACTCGATGTCGGTCATCGTCTCCCGCGCGCTTCCCGACGCGCGCGACGGTCTCAAGCCCGTGCAGCGCCGCGTGCTCTACGCGATGCTGCGTGAAGGTCTGCGCCACAACACCGCGTACGACAAGTGCGCGGGCGTCGTCGGCGAAGTGCTCAAGAACTACCACCCGCACGGCGACAGCTCGGTCTACGACACGCTCGCGCGCCTGACGCAGGACTGGGTCATGCGCTATCCGCTCGTGGACGGGCAGGGCAACTTCGGCTCCATCGAAGGCGACTCTCCCGCCGCCTACCGTTACACCGAGTGCCGTCTGCAGGAGCTTTCCGAAGACCTTCTGCGCGACATCGACGAAGACACCGTCGATTTCCAGCCCAACTACAAGGAATCGACGACGGAGCCGACCGTGCTTCCGAGCGCGCTTCCGAATCTGCTCATGAACGGTTCCACCGGCATCGCCGTCGGCATGGCGACGAACATTCCGCCGCACAATCTCGGCGAGCTCGTGGAAGTCTGCTGCCGACTCATCGACAATCCGATGCTTCCGTTCGAGGAAATCGAGGAAATCGTCAAGGGGCCGGACTTCCCGACCGGCGGCTGCATCTGCGGCTCTGAGGGCGTCAGGCAGTATCTCCGCACGGGGCGCGGAATCGTGAAGGTGCGCGGCGTCGCGCACATCGAGGAGATCAAGAACGGCTTCGAGCAGATCGTCATCACGGAAATTCCCTACAACGTGAACCGCGAAGCGCTCGTCAAGCGCATCGCCGACCTCGTGAACGAAAAGATTCTTCCCGAGATCCGGGACATCCGCAACGAGTCCGACGCGAACACGCGCATCGTGCTCGAGCTGAAGCGCGGCGAGTCCGAGCGCGTCGTGATGAACAAGCTCTACAAGCACACGGCGCTGGAATCCTCCTTCGGCGTGATTCTGCTCGCGCTCGACCACACGCGCCCGAAGCAGATGAACATCCGCGAGCTGCTCGAATGCTTCATCGAGCACCGCCGCGACGTCATCACGCGCCGCACGCGTTTCCGTCTGCGCAAGGCGGAGGCCCGCGCGCACATTCTCGAAGGCTTCAAGATCGCCTACCGCAACCTCGACGACTTCGTCCACATCATCCGTGCCTCCAAGGACCGCGACGAGGCCGCGCAGAAGCTGATGTCGAAATACGGTCTCAGCGAGATTCAGGTCAAGGCGATTCTCGACATGCGTCTCTATCAGCTCACCGGACTCGAAATCGACAAGATCGAGGCGGAATACGTCGAGCTGATGGGCTTCATCGACGAGTGCCGCGCCATTCTCTCGGACGAAAGGAAGCTCCTCGGAATCGTCAAGGGCGAACTGCGCGAGATGGGCGAGAAATACGCGTCCCCGCGCAAGACGGAAATCCGTCCGGCGGAAGGCGAATTTTCGCTCGAAGACGTCGTTCCGAACGTCGGCTGCTTCATCACCGTCTCCCACGACGGCTTCATCAAGCGCTCCGCCTCCAAGCAGATTCCCTCGCAGAACCGCGGCGGGAAGGGCCGCATCGGCGCGGACACCTACGACGACGACTTCATCGAACACATCTTCACGGCGAACGCTCACGACACGATCATGTTCTTCACGAACACGGGCCGCGTCTACGTCGAGAAGGCCTACGAAGTTCCCGAGGGCAACCGCACGTCCAAGGGCCGCGCGCTTTCGAACGTCGTCGCCATGCAGGAGGACGAGAAGCTCGCCGCGATGCTCTGCATCAAGGAATTTTCCGAATCGCAGAACGTTCTTTTCTGCACGAAGAACGGCGTCGTGAAGAAGACGACGCTTTCCGAATACAAGAACTGCCGCAAGAACGGCATCATCGCCATCAACCTAAAGGACGGCGACGAGCTCATCTCCGTCAAGCTCACTTCCGGGAACGACGAAATCGTGATGATTTCCGAAAAGGGCATGTCCATCCGCTTCCATGAGACCGACGCGCGCAATCTCGGCCGCTCGGCCGCGGGCGTCATCGGCATGCGCCTCAAGGACGGAGATTCCGTCGTCGCGATGGAGGTCGTCGATCCCGCCTGCATGCTTCTCATCGCTGGGCGCAACGGCATCGGCAAGCGCACGCCGTTCGACGACGACGAAGGTCCCGTCTTCCGCGTCCAGAACCGCGGCGGGAGCGGCATCATCGCCATCAAGAACAAATTCGGCGTCGCGGGAGCGATTTCCGTGACGGACGCGGATCAGGCGATGCTCCTCACCAAGGCGGGGCAGACGATCCGGATTCCCGTCAAGGACATCCGCGTCACCGGCCGCGCCGCGCAGGGCGTGCGCCTGATGAACATCGACACGAAGGCGGGCGAGGAAATCGTCGGCATCTGCAAGGTCGTTCTCGGAGAGGACGACGAAAAATCCGCCGAGAGCAAGGTCTGAGCGGCGATTTCGCGATCAGGCGCAAAAAAAAGACGTTCCCGCGAGTTTTTCGCGGGAACGTTTTTTTTTGTGTCGTTGTCTTTTCTTTTGAAAAAAGGTTCAGCGTTCTTCGCCGCCTTCGAAGGAGCGGGTTCCGCCGTTGCGGCGGGGACCGCCGAAACCGCGGCGCGGCCCCTTGGAGAAACCTCCGCGGCCTCCGCCGAATCCTCCGCGGGGAGCGTTCCCGCCGAAGCGCGGACGGAATCCGCCGTTCCCGCGCTGAGGCGGCTTGTCTTCGCGCGGACGCGCAACGTTTACCTTGAGCGGACGGCCTTGAAATTCGCGTCCTTCCGTGTTTTCTATCGCCTTCTGCGCGTCCTCCGCCGTCGCCATGATGACGAAGGCGAAGCCGCGGGCGCGTCCCGTGAACTTGTCGCGGAGCACTTCCACGGATTCCACCGTTCCGAATTGGCCGAAATAGGCCCTGAGGTCGTCCTCCGTGGTTGCCCAAGCGAGGTTGCCGACGAATAACTTATTGTCCATTTGACTGTTTTCTATCTTTGTCCGTAATCCGCCGCCACGTTCCCGACCGTCGGGTTTCGAAAATCGCCGGAGAACGTCTCCGAGGGCTTTCACCGAAGCGAAGCGGATTCCCTTTCGGGAAAGACGGCGCATAATCATCCGCTTTAATTTTTTTTTATCAAGCGGAAAAAAAAAACGCGCGCGCTCCCCGCGCCGCCGCGGGAAAACTTCGGCGGGAAGCTTCAATTCTCAACTTGCCGCCCCGCGCGGGAACGCATAATTTTTTCGCCCATGCAGATTACGGACCTCAACAGCGGCAAAGACATCGGCGCGAACTGTCTCCTCGCGGAGATCGGGCCGTTCCGCATTCTCCTCGACTGCGGTCTTCATCCGAAGAAACTCGGGCGGGACGCGCTGCCGCAGCTCGGTCTGATTCGGGATCTCTCGGTGGATTTCGTCATTCTTTCGCATTGCCATCTCGACCATCTCGGCGGGCTTCCCGTGCTGCTGCGCGAGCATCCGGGCACCCGGGTGCTGTGTTCGCCGGCGAGCCGCCTCGTCGCGACGCGCATTCTGCGCAACAGCGTCAACGTGATGATGCGCCAGCGCGAGGAGCAGCACGTGAACGAATACCCGCTCTACACGTTCAGCGAGCTGGACGCCGTGGACGCCGCGCTGACCGCGCTCCCGCTCGGCGTGCCGAAGACTTTTCACGAAAACGACGACGAAATCACGTTCACGCTTTATCCGGCGGGGCACGTCGCGGGCGCCGTCGGCTGCATGATCGAATATCGGCATCGCAAGATTTTCTACACGGGCGACGTTTCTTTTCACGCCCAGGAGACCGTCGAGGGCGCGGCGTTCCCGCAGGAGAAAATCGACACGCTGATTCTCGAAACGACGCGCGGCGCGAACGAGCCCGAGGACGCGACGCGCGCGCAGGAAGTCGAGCGCCTCGTGAACGACGTCGCTGGAACGCTCTCCGGCGGAGGCAGCGTGCTCGTTCCCGCGTTCGCCTTCGGGCGCATGCAGGAGCTCGCGCACATTTTTCTCGCCGCTAAGAACTCCGGCCGCATTCCGAAGGAGACTCCCGTTTTCTGCACGGGGCTCGGGCTCGATCTCGCCGACTATTTCGAACTGATGGCGCGGAAGACCGGCGACGTGAATTTTCACCGCTCGCTGATGAAGGACCTCGGCGTGCAGCCGTTGCGCACGTGGGAGGAACCCGGAATCGACGTTCCCGTGCAGGGCATTTATCTGCTTTCGAGCGGAATGCTCGTCGAGCGCACGCCCGCCTGGCACATCGCGGCGAACATGCTCGGGCACGCGCACAATCTCGTCGCCTTCGTGGGCTACTGCGATCCGGACACTCCGGGCGGACGTCTGCTCACGCGCACGAACGTGGACGAACTGCGTTTCGCCGACATGAACTTCATCGCCCGCGTGCTCGCCACGGTCTCCAAATACGACCTGAGCGGCCACACCACGCGGGAACGCATGATGGACTTCGTCTTTTCCGTGGAGCCGCGCGTCGCGGTGCTCACGCACGGCGATCCCGAAGCGCGGGAATGGTTCGAGGAGGAGTTCGCGATCGAACTGCCGAAGACGAAGACCGTGAATCTCGCTCCCGGCGTCGCCGAGGAGATCTGAACAATTTCAGGATGCGTCGGCTTATGGATTGCCCGTTCCGGAAAATTTTCCCCTCCGCGCTCGTTCTCGACGAACGTCATTTCATGGCGCTCGCCTACAACGAGGCCGTGGAAGCCTGGAAGGAAGACGAAGTGCCGATCGGCGCCGTGGTCGAGCGCGGCGGCGAAGTCGTCGCGTCCGCGCACAACCGCACGATTTCCGCGAACGACCCGACCGCCCACGCGGAAATGATCGCGATCACGCAGGCGGCGAACGCGCTCGGAGACTGGCGCCTGAACGAATGCACGCTCTACGTGACGAAGGAGCCGTGCCCGATGTGCTCGGGCGCGAGCGTCATGGCCCGGCTCGGGCGCGTCGTTTTCGGCTGGGGCGACCCGAAGATGGGCTGTCTCGGCGGCGCGTTCCCGCTGCACGAACTTCCGAAGCTGAATCATCGCGTGAAGGTCGTTTCCGGCGTGATGGAGGAGGAGTGCCGCGCGATTCTTCAGGCCTATTTCCGAATGAAGCGCGCCGAGTCCGCGGGCGAATGAGAGAATTTGACATTTCCCGGCGAAAAAAGTATTTTTCAGTTCCAATGAAACGCTCATCTGTCGCCTTTTTCCGCGGAGCCTTTACGCTCGTCGAAATCCTCATCGTCGTCATTTTGGTCGGCATCATCGTCGCCGCCGCCGTTCCCGCCGTCTCTCAATACCGCGCGGCGACCGCGCGCACCGCGATGATCAACGACGGGCAGCGTCTCGGGAACGCGGCGCAGACGTATTTCGCGGAAACGCTCGAGCGCGTCGTCGTCGTCAGATACAATCCCGCCACCGGCGCCGTTTCCGCGCCCGACGCCTTCCGCATGCAGGACGGCAACAAGATCGCTCCGGAATACGTCGTTCCCGGCAACGAAATCAAAATCACTTTCGACACGAAGGAATCCTTCACGCTCAAGCACCCGAAGGGCGGCGTCTACACCTTCAGCGACAAGGGCGACCTTTCCCGCTCCTCGGACTGAGCCGCTCTTTTTCCGGAAAAAAGAACTTTCCTCAAAAGCGTTTCCGCGGCCCGCGGGAACGCTTTTCTTTCAGATTCTCGCCTTGCTTCGGGAGGGAGTTTCGGAGAGAATAGCGCGCTTTAATTTTTCCCACAATGAAGCGCATCTTCGTCGAAAAAAAATCCGCCTTCCGCGAACAGACAAACCACG
>JBJEVP010000030.1:0-3912 GCA_051884475.1 Candidatus Spyradosoma sp. | reverse complement strand
CTGAGCCCCGCGCTAATCCTTGCGGGAACGCCGCGCTTCTGAAAGAATGTTGCGCATGAGCCGTTTTCCCGCAGTCTGTTTTTTCCGAAAAGGAGGCGCACGATGATTTCCGCCGAGCGCATCCGCGAACTCATCGCGCACGGAGAAAACGAACGCGTCGAATTCAAATCCGCCGTCGGCGGCGTGCCTAAAAACCTCTTCGAAACGATTTCGGCGTTTCTCAACAAAAACGGAGGCGTCGTGCTGCTCGGCGTCAAAGACGGCGGCGCGTTCTCGGGGCTCTCCCGCGCGGAGGCGCGCCGGCTCGCCGACGAAGTCGTGGCGCTCTCGAACAACGCGCAGAAGCTTTCGCCGCCGTTCATTCTGGACGCGGACGTCGTGCCGTTCGTGGACGAATTCGTCGTCGCGATCGAGGTGCCCTCGTCCTCGCAGGTCCACAAGTGCAACGAAAAATTCTTCGACCGTTCCCGCGACGGCGATTTTCAGCTGCGCTCGACGGAGCAGATCCGTCAGCTTTACATGCGCAAAAGCGACGCTTTCTCCGAAAACAAGATTTATCCTTACCTTACGGAAGACGATTTTGACTCGAAACTGATCGCCCGGGTGCGGCAGCGCATGGTCAACCTGCGTCCGGATCATCCTTGGCGCGAACTTTCCGACGCGGAATTTTTCCGCGCGGCGGGACTTTGGCGGAAGGATTTTTCGGAGGGGACGGAAGGCTACACGCTCGCCGCCGTCATGCTTTTCGGGAAGGACCTCACGATTCTGAACGTCGTGCCCTATTTCAAGATCGACGCGATTCTGCGCCGCAAAGATCTCGAACGCTACGACGACCGCGTGACGATTCAGACCAATCTGATCGACACCTTCGATCGGCTGATGGCGTTCGTCGCGAAGCATCTTCCGGATCCGTTTTATCTCGAAGGGGCGGAACGCCGCTCGCTCCGCGACACGATTTTCCGCGAGCTGCTCGTCAACTTTCTGATTCACCGGGAATACGCGAACGCGCATCACGCCACGTTCACGATCGAACGCGAGTTCGCTGAAACGCGCAACGCCAACAAGCCGCGTCTTTGGGGAAGCCTGACGCTCGACAACTACGAGCCTTTCCGAAAAAATCCGGCGATCGCCAATATTTTCACGCAGATCGGGCTGGCGGAAGAACTGGGCACCGGCATGAGAAAAATCTCGAAATACATTTTCGAATACGCCAAGCGAGGCGGAATCGAATTTTTCGAAGAGGAACTCTTCCGCGCGAGAATTCCGCTTCCGCCGGAAGAAGAGGAGCCGCTCCTTCTCAAAGAAACCGGAGAGGATATGCGTGCGAAACGAGGTGAGGAATGGAGTAAGGAAAGAGGAAAAAGTAAGGAAAAGAAAAGTAAGGAAAGGAGTAAGGAAAGAGACGTGGGAGGCGGAGAAGAAATCATCCGTGAAACGCTTCGCGTCAGTCCTGAAGCGGCTCAGGCGCAGCTTCAGAACGCGACGGGGCTTTCCCGAAGCGACGCGGGAAAGAGTAAGGAAAGAAGCGGAAGTAAGGAAAAGAAGAGTAAGGAAAGAAGTAAGGAAAGAGACATGGGGGGCAACGAAAAGCTCATCCTTGAGATGCTTCGCGTCAATCCCGAAGCGACGCAGGCGCAGCTTCAGAACGCGACGGGGCTTTCCCGCAGCGGCGTGGAAAAGAACCTGAGAAAGCTCAAAGACGAGAGGCTCATCGTTCGGCGCGGCGGGCGACGTTACGGCGCTTGGGAAATCCTCCCCGAAACGCCCCTCCCCGAAACTGCGGAATAAACAGAAAAAGGCCGGCGTGAAGCGCGATGCGAATCCGCCAATTGCCAAAAGCCAATAGCCAACCGCCGAGCGCTGATTCTTGCGGGAACGCCGCAATCCTGAGAAAATGAAACGCCGATGAAACGCAGCTCCGCGAAAAAATTCTCCTTTCCGCCGGCGGTCGCCGCGGGAGCGCGCGTGCTGATTCTCGGCTCGCTGCCCGGCGAAGTCTCGCTCGCCCGCGGGCAATACTACGCGTTCCCGCGCAACGCCTTTTGGAAAATCGCGGGAGCGCTCTGCGGGTTTTCTCCGGAAACGGACTACGCCGCGCGCGTCGCCGCGCTCAAGCGCGCGGGCGTCGGGCTCTGGGACGTCGTCGGCGCGGGAACGCGTCCGGGCAGTCTCGACTCCGCCATCCGCGACGTGGAGCCGAACGACGTTCCCGCCCTGCTCGCCGCCTTTCCCAAAATCCGGAAAATCGTCTGCAACGGCGGCGCCGCGTTCCGGCTGCTGAAGCGGCATCACCCGCGGATCTTCGCCGTTCCCGCGCTCGAAATCCTCCGCGCGCCCTCGACGAGCCCCGCCGCCGCGCGCCTTTCCTTCGACGAAAAGCTCGCGCGCTGGCGCGACGCCCTCTCCGACGCGCTCACGCTGACGTCCGCTCAAGATATTTCCTGAGCCTCGGCGCGACGACCGCGGAGAGAAGCGCGAAAAACGCCGCGCACAGGAACGCGCCGCGCAGCCCGACGCTCGCCGCCTCCTCGGGCGTTCCCGCGAAGAGCCTGCCGACGACGTCCGCCGTGTGCCCGATGACGGGCGGCCCGAACAGAAATCCGAGAAAACCTATCGTCGAAACCGCCGCGATCGCCACGCCCACGGGAATGTTTTTCGAATTTCCCGAAAGGCTGTAGCACACGGGCACGATCGACGAAATCCCGAAGCCCACGAGCACGAAGCCGAGCGTCGCCGTGACCAGCTGCGGGAACGCGACGGAAAGCGTCAGCCCGACCGCGGACATCAGCGCGCAGAACCGGATCACGTTCACCTGCCCGAAGCGCATCACGAAACGGTCCGCCACGAAGCGGCCCGCCGCCATCGCGCCGAGCGCCGCCGTGTAGCCGAGCCGCACGAGGCTCTCGTCCGGACGCACCACCTGATGAAAATAAACGCCGCTCCAGTCGAACATCACGCCCTCGCACCCCATGTTCACGAAGCAGATCACGCCGAGCAGAAGAATGAACGGATCGAGCAACGCGAATTTTTTCCGCCCGCGTTCCCGCGCGGAAAGCGTTCCGTCCTCCGCGGCGACGGCGTTCCCGCGCGAGTTCTCCACGGCCCTGCGCTTGGCGTCGTCCGAGGGAATCGCGTGCCGGATCAGGAAAACCATCGCGAGCGCGCACGCCGCGTACACGCCCGCGAAATGCGCGACGGGCGAAATTCCGTGCGCGGCGAGCGTCGTGGCGACCAGCCCGGCGGCGAATCCCGCCAGGCTCCACACGCCGTGAAAACTCGCCATGATGCTGCGCCCGTAAAGCCGCTCGACGCCGACGCCCTGCGTGTTGACCGCGATGTTGTGCAGGTTCCCGCAGACGCCGAAAAACACCAGCGCGGCGAAAAACGCCGGGCGCGACCCCGTTCCCGCCGCAAGCGCGATCAGCGTCAGCGCCAGCCCGTAGACGGCGACCGCGATTCCCGTGCACGCGCGGCTGCCGAGCCGCGCCGTCAGCCAGCCCGAAAACGGCATCGCGACGAGCTGCCCGAGCGGAATCGCGAAAAGCACGCTCCCGAGCTCCGCCTCGCTCATGCCGAGCTCCGCCTTGATGTCGGGAATCCGGCTCGCCCAGCTCCCGAACACGATGCCCTGCATGAAATAAAACGCCCCGACGACGACGCGGAAACGCCGGCGGCCCGTTCCCGCCGCGGCCGCGGACGGAAACCCTTCTTCGGAAGAAATAGATTCTTTCTCCATAAACATACGCTTTCAGAAGGAAAGCGGCGCGGATTTTTCTCTCCTCGGGAAAAACTGTCAAGCGCGCTCGCCGTCCGTCGCCGCGGGAACGCGTTTTTCTTCGCGACGGAGCGAGGCGCCTCTTCGCTCCCGCGCGGCTGTGAATTTCCTTGCGGGAACGCGGGGATGTTTTAGAC
>JBJEVP010000029.1:0-3931 GCA_051884475.1 Candidatus Spyradosoma sp. | reverse complement strand
GCTCGTGGCGCTGTCGCCGGTCTCGTTCGGCTCGCTGCTGGAAATGCAGAGCGGCTTCGCTTCGCTCGAAAACGACCTGCTGCGGGAACGCCTCGAACAGCGGCGCTACGAGCGCGCGGTCGCGGGCGACGGGAACGTGCGCTTCAAGCCGTTCGTGAACGTGTTCGGCGCCGACCGCGAAGGCGACGGCGACGGCACGGACGCGGCGAACTACGACGTGACGCACGCGGGCGTGCTCGGCGGCTTCGACGTGGCGGTCTCGTCCAACACGATCTTCGGCGTCAGCGTCGGAGCGGACTGGGCCAAGGCGAGCCTGCACGACGGCGCGGGCAAGCACGAGGGCGACGGTTCCCGCCTCGGAATCTACGGAATGTCGCAGTTCGAAAACGCGTATTTCGGCTACGGGCTGAGCGCGGGCGGCATGAGCTTCGACACGAAGCGGAACACGGGCTACAACGGCGAGACGGTGCGCGGCCAGACGGACGGCAACGACGTGAACGCGTCGTTCCTCCTCGGCGCGGGCTGGACGCTCGGCGGCGGCCTGGACTTCGCTCCGTTCGTCGGACTCGACGTGGGCTACGCGCACACGAAGGCGTTCAAGGAAACGGGCGGTCGCGAGACGGCGCTCTCCGTGGAATCCGCGGAACGCTGGTCGTTGCGCGGGAAGGTCGGCGCGATGCTGAGCTGGCGCGCGTCGGAACGCCTGCGCGTCGGCGTGGAAGCGTCGTTCGCGCACGAGTTCCTCGACACGGACGCGGACATCGACGCGTCGTTCGCTTCGGGAACGCTCCGCGGCTCGAAGTTCACCTCGACCGCCTACCTGATGGACGAAAACACGATTCAGGTGGGGCCGCGCGTGGACTTCCGCATCGACGAAACGTGGTCGCTCAGCGCGGCCTACACGTTCGAGACGGATCTGGACGAAACGACGACGCATTCCGCGAACGTCGGTCTCCGGGCGCGCTTCTGACGGAAAAAGCCGGCGGCGGGAACGTCGCCGGCTTTTTTTGTGCGATGCTCGGCGCGCGATGAGGGCGGCGCGGGCGTTTCCTCTCTCCCTCATTTTCCACTTCCCATTTCCCGTGAATTTCTTTTGAATACAGTCAATTTTCACAGTTCTTCGAACTGCCGCGCGCGGCGATCATCGTTCACCTATTGAGCCTTCCCGACACGGGAACGCCGAAAAACGCGCAATTCATGCCGATTCCGCATCGCGTTTCCCGCGGCGGCAAGCGAAGACGCAACGCAACACACAATAAGCAAACATACATAAGATAATGTCTGAAACACAGAATCAGGACGCGCCGCAGACGGAGCCTGCGGAAAACGCCGTCCCCACCCCCGCGCCGGAAAACGCCGGCGCTCCCGAAGTCTCCGCTCCCGCGGAAGAAAAGCACGAACGTCTCGTCGAATCCAAGCTCGAAGCTTCGCTCAGCGACGTGCTCCCCCTCAGCCCGATTGAAACCGCCGCTCCCGAAGCGGGGCGCGGCGAGGACGCGGGCCGCAGAAAACACGGCCGTCGCGGCCTGCGCCGCGGCAATTCCGGCCGCGGTTCCCGCGAAGGCAAAAACCCGTCGCAGAGCGTCGGAGTCGTCGAAAATCCCGGAGAGGCGACGGAAACGCTTTCGGGGAAGTTCGTGGACGGATACGACAAGGACAAGGAGTTCCGCAAGGCGCGGGAACGCCGCGAAAAGGCGGCGGAAATCGCCGCGCGCGCGGACGCCGCTCCCGCCGCGCAGGGCTGGTGCCTGACGGAGTCGTCCGAGGCGGCGCCGCGCCGTCATCCGCAGTCGAACACGAACGCGAACCGCGCGAAGCTCATCATCGAGCCGGCGCCGATTCCCGAGCAGGAAAAGGATCCTTCCTTCTGGCAGAAGTTCAAGGCGAAGATTCTTTCGATCTTCGGTCTGGACAAGAAAAAGAAGAAGGACAAGAACCGCCGCGGCGGCAGAAACCGCAATCGTCACGGCAAGAAGTTCCGCGACGGGAACAGGAACGGCGGCGGCGAATTCCGCAAGGACGGCAACCGCAACGGCGAGTTCCGCGGCGGCAATCGGCGCAACCGTCACAACCGCGGCCCGCGTCCCGGAAATTCCGGCGCGCGTCCGCAGAACAACGGCGGGAACGCCGGCGGCGACAAGGCCTGAAAGACGCCCCCGAAAGGGGGCGTTTTTTTTTGCGCGGGAACGCGGGGCGTCGGGAGCTCGGGAATGCCGGTTCCCGGCCGCGGCTCCGCCGCGCCCGAGCGTGTTCGCTGGTGCTTCTGCGAACAAAAAAAAGGACTTGCATTGGTATATACAATCACTCATAATAAACCCTCATTTGAAATTAAAAAAATAATAGAGACTATTTGTCATTTATATGAGGCGCCTATTCATTTCAACGCTCATCGCCGCGGCGGCGGGACTTACCGCCTACGCGAACGAGGCGGCGCGGACGACGCCCGCTCTCTCTGAAACCGTAATCTCCGAAGACGTCGAAAACCTTCTCGCCTGTGCCGATCAGAAGGCTTCCGAGAGCGAAAACGACGCCGAAAACGACGTTTCCGCCGCCGACGCCGCGGCTCTCGAACTCCTCTCCGCCGACCAAGCCGACTCTCGCGTCGCAACGAAATCTTCCGACGAACTTTCCACTGAGGCGATGATGCGCGCCTGGATCGCGCGCTACGCCCGCGCCGTGCGTGTCGCGAGTATTCGTTCCGCCAAGGGAGCCGGCGGCGGTCTTTCTTCCGGCGGCGGCGTAGCGGTTGTTCCCGAGGGCTCCGACATTTCCTCCGCAGTCGAGACGATAGGTTGCCCCCCCCCCCTATTTTGCTACGGGCGCAGAAGCGGAAATCGATGATTTAGCGCATGATTCCGTCGTGATCGCTCCGCTCGGTTCGGCGGGCGCCGCCGACGCGGAAACGAGTTCCGAGGCGGCGACTTCCTCCGCTTCCGGCGCGGGAAGGCTTCTTCCCGCCTCCGTCTTCAGCGTGCGCGGGGCGTTCTCCGCCGTTCCCGCGGCGATCGCGTCCTGCTCGCTCACGAGCGGCTCCGGCGTTTCCGCCTACACCGCCGAAGGCGACGCGACGGCGGACGATTCCGGCAGCAGGAATCTGACGTGGAACGGCGGCGCTTCGGGAACGTGGGACACGACGACCGCGAACTGGACCAACGCGGGCGTCGCCGACGTCTTTCGCGACTACGACGACGTCGCGTTCTCCGGCGCCGCGAGCGTGACCGTCGCGGACGGCGGCGTCGTCGCGGGCACGGTGACGGTCGCTTCCGGCGCGAACGTTTCGCTCTCGGGCGGCCTGCTGACGGTCGTCGACGGCGTCTCGCTTGAAAGCGGCGCGAAGCTTTCTCTCGGCTCGAACAGCGCGAACGGCGCGAAGGCGAGCCTCGCCGGCGGTTCCGTCTATGAAATCACGGATTCCGCGAGCGGCGAAATTTCTCTCGCCGGCGTCTCCGGGACGGGAACGCTGCGCATCAACGCGGTCGGCGATCTTTCCGACACCGGGGGAACCGATAAGACGTTCAGCTCCGTGAAGATCGGAAACGATTTCACGGGAACGGTGGAAATCGCGAAAGGCCTCGTGGACATGCTGTCGGGCGGCGCGTACGAGGCGGCCAACAACCAGTCCGCGCTTGCTCCCGAGCGGCTCGGCGGCGCGCAAAAAATCGTGCTCGACGGCGGCGGTCTGCTTTTCCGCAACGCGAACAACACGAATTCGGCCGCGGACAGCTACAAGCCCGGCGCGTTTTCCGCGAGGATCGAGGTCGGCGCCCGGGGCGGCGTGATCCGCGTGTACAAGTACGGGAACCTCACGCTCGCGAGCGACATTTCCGGCGAGGGGACGCTGAGGCGCACCGACGGCGGCGCGCTGACGCTCACGGGAACGGTGAATCTCGGCGGCTTCACGAACGCCGCGGGAACGACGAATTTCAACGGC
>JBJEVP010000028.1:0-3984 GCA_051884475.1 Candidatus Spyradosoma sp. | reverse complement strand
GAGCCACGCGCGTTTCTTCTTCGCGCTTCTCACGGGAAACGAATACGGTTTTCATTTGCTTGATTTGAAAAAGGAGGTTTATTCGCCGATTATGTTATCCCCCGCCCGGGAAAAAGTAAAATTGAAATTTGGAGGCTCCAAATTGAAATTTGCGTTCCCGCGCGGCTTGATTCACATTTTCCGGCGATGAAAACGCTCGCAGAACTTTTCGCAGACATTCCCGAAGTCCGCTTCTTCGGCGGCGACCCCGCCGCCTGCCGCCCGGAAAGCCTGCTCACGGATTCCCGCCGCGTCGTGCCCGGCGCCCTGTTCTTCGCGATGGACGGACTGCGTTCCCGCGGAAGCGACTTCGCGCCCGACGCCGTCGCCCGCGGCGCCGTCGCCGTGGTCGCGCGGGAACGCCTCGCGTCGCTCCCGCCGCACGTCGCGCAGGCGGTCGTCCCCGACGTCGCGGAGGCCGTCGCCCGCGTCGCCCGGAGATTTTTCGACGATCCCGCGAGCGCGCTCACGCTCGTCGGCGTCACGGGAACGAACGGCAAGACGAGCGTCGCCTCCCTCGCGCGCTTTCTGATGATGCGGCTGACCTCCGCCCCGTGGGGACTCGTCGGCACCGTCCGCTACGAGCTGGGCCGGCGCAGCATGCCCTCCTACAAGACCACGCCGGAGTCCCTCGACCTCGCGTCGCTCTTCGCGGAAATGCGCGACGCCGGCTGCGTCGGCGCCGCGATGGAAGTCAGCTCGCACGCCATAGACCAGAAGCGCATCTTCGCCCTGCCGTTCTCCGTCGTCGCCTTCACCAATCTGACGCAGGACCACATGGACTACCACGGGAACATGGAAAATTATTTCGCCGTGAAGAGCCGCCTTTTCGACGGCTCGCAGGGCGCGTTCCCGCGCGCGGCGGTCGTCAACGCCGACGACCCCTGGGGGCGCCGCCTCCTCGCGTCGCTCCCGGCGCGGACGCGCGCCGTCCCCTTCGGCCTGAGGCGCGCCGCGGAAGAAACGCGCGGACGCGCCGACGGATTCTTCGCCGACTCCGTGAGGCTCTCCCCCGGCGGGAGCGAGTTCGAGCTCCGCTGCCCGGCGGGAGTCTTCCCAGTGAAGACGCGCCTGCCCGGCGACTACAACGTGAGCAACGTGCTCTGCGCCCTCGCCCTCGTCGGCGCGCTCGGCGGGGACGTCGCCCGGGCCGCGCGCGACGTCGCGGACTTTCCCGGCGTGCCCGGACGCATGGAGCGCGTTCCCGAAAACCCGTTCCCGTTCGAGGTCTTCGTCGATTACGCGCACACGGACGACGCGCTGACCAACGCGCTCGGCATGCTGAAGAAGATCACGCGCGGACGCGTGCTCGCCGTCTTCGGCTGCGGCGGAAACCGCGACAGGGGCAAGCGCCCGAAGATGGTGCGCGCCGTGCAGGCGCTCGCCGACTTCGCCTGGGCGACCTCCGACAACCCCCGCAAGGAACCGCTCGAACGGATTTTCGACGACATGAAGGCCGGCGTGACCGCGCCCGAAAAGATTCTCTTCGAGCCCGACCGCCGGCGCGCGATCGCCCTCGCGCTCGACGCCGCGCGCGAAGGCGACTGCGTCCTCGTCGCCGGCAAGGGCCACGAGACCTATCAGGAGTTCGCCGACATCACGCTGCCCTTCGACGACAAGGCCGTCGCGCAGGAGCTCCTCGCGCTGAAGAAGCTCCGCCCCGCGGGAACGGCCCGCCGCTGAACGAAGCCGTTTTCTGTCTCGGAAAAGAAGCCGTTTCCGTTATACTCGTGCGCGATGCTTGAAACTTTGAGAGCGACGCAGACCGAGTTCCCGTGCTTCTTCACGGGAACGTTCTTCGCGCTCGGCGCGATCGTCGGGAGCTTTCTGAACGTGTGCGTCTTCCGCGTCCCGAAGGGAGAAAGCGTCGTCGTTCCCGGCTCGCACTGCGACTGCGGCAGGCCGATTCCGCTTCATCTGAACGTTCCCGTGCTGGCGTGGTTCCTCCTGCGCGGGCGCGCCGCCTGCTGCGGCAGGAAAATCTCCTTCCGGCATCCGGCGGTCGAGCTGCTCACGGCGCTCGTCTTCGCGCTCGCGTGGCATTTCCTGCCGTGGGACGCCGCGCTCCGCGCGATGATCTTTTCCTCCTTCGGAATCGTGCTCGCGTTCATCGACTGGGACACGATGTATCTGCCGGACTCCGTGAACGCGCCCTTCGCGCTCGCCGGGCTCTTCTGCGCGGCGGCGTTCCCGCGCCCGCTCGGAGAGGCGGACGCCCTCGGAGGCTTCCTCGCGGGCGCGCTCGGGCTGGGCGTCGGATCGATGCTGCTCTACTGGTTCCGCTACTTCACGTCCGTGATTCTGCGCCGGGAGACGATGGGCGAAGGCGACGTGATTCTGCTCGGCGGGATCGGCGCCTTCTGCGGCTGGCGCGGCGCGGTCTTCGCGTTCTTCGCCTCGGCGTTCGTCGGGCTCTTCGCCTGGGCGCTCGTCGGGCTCTTCGGCGACCGGAAACGCGCGGACGCCGCGCGGGAAGCGTCGCTGCTCTCGCTCGAAGGCGACGACGACGGCGCGGACGCGTTCACGCCCGGAGCCTCCGCGCCCTTCCCGCTCGGCCCCTGGCTGATCATCGGCGGCGCGCTCTATCTCGCCTGCGGCGAAAAGCTGATTTCCGCGCTGACGGCATGCCGGTAGCCGGCGTTCATCTCGCCGCGGCGCGGGAAAGCCGGTCGTTCACGGCGACGCCGACTCCGGACTCCGGAGATTTTTCGACGAGAATCTCGGAAAAATTCCCGGCGTCGAGCCGCCGCAGAAGCGAAAACACCGCGCGCGCCACCTCCTCCTGGTCGCCGTTTTCCGAAAGATGAAAAATCCGCGCGTCCGCGGGCAGCGCCGCCGCCTTCTCCGCCGAAGGCGCCGCCTGAAAAACGACCGCCGCGCCCGCGGGAACGCCGCGCGGAACTTCTCCACCGGGGAAAAGCCGCACGGGAACGCGCGGGCTGTAATGCCGCTTCAGCATTCCCGGAGCGGGACGCGCGCGGGAAGATTCCGCCTCCGCCGCGTCCGCAAGCTTTTCGAGATGCCCCTTCGCGGGAGCGACGGGAACGCCGAGCGCGGCTTCGAGCCGTTCCCGCGTGATCACGCCGGGACGCAGCAGCCGCGGCGAGTCCGAGACGAGCACGATCGTCGATTCCACGCCGCAGACGCAGGGCCCGCCGTCCACGATCCAGCCGATCCGCCCGCCGAGCGAGTCCCGCACGTGCTCCGCCGTCGTCGGACTGACGTAGCCGAAGGGATTCGCGCTCGGAGCGGCGAGCGGAACGTCCGCCGCGAGCAGGATTCTCCGCATCAGCGGATGCGCGGGCATGCGGACCGCGACCGTCGGCTCGCCCGCCGTGACGACGTCGGGCACGACCGCTTTTTTCGGCAGCACGAGCGTGAGCGGCCCCGGCCAGAACGCCGCGGCGAGCTTCCCGACGAAGGGATGAGAGACGTCCGCGAGCGTTCCCGCCTGCGCGAGCGAATGGACGTGCACGATCAGCGGATCGAAGAACGGACGCTCCTTCGCCGCGAAGATCGCGCGGACGGAGTCTTCGCGGAACGCGTTCGCCGCGAGCCCGTAAACCGTTTCCGTGGGCACGGCGACGAGCTCGCCCGCGCGCAGGAGCGCTCCCGCGCGCGCGACGTCCGCATCACTCGACGACAACATTTCAGCCATACCCCGAAATCTTACGCGTTCCCGCCGCTTCATCAACGGATAATTGACGACGGACGGCGGAAATTCTCACCCAGGTTTCTGAAACTCGCCCCTAAGCCCTCACCCCTCAGCTCTCAGCTTTTTTTTTCCAACGCAAAGAACGCAAAGAGAACCGCAAAGTTAAAGAAAGTTAAAGAAAGTTTGAACCGGGAAGGAACAGAAGAGAAAGAAGAATTATTCGTTATCCACTATCCATTATCCACTATCCACTAATCCGTCCCTCTAAGCTCTCACCCCTCAGCTCTCAT
>JBJEVP010000027.1:0-3987 GCA_051884475.1 Candidatus Spyradosoma sp. | reverse complement strand
TCTCCCGAAAAAAAAAGCGTTCCCGCGAAACGCGGGAACGCCTGTTGACCTAAAAACTCCAAAAATGAAGTTTTTTTTTCCGGCGGGAACCACCCCGCCGAAATTCTTTCGCGAAAGCCGATTACGCCTTCCTGCCGCGACGACGACGCGCCGCCACCAGCGCCAGCGCGCCCAAGCCCGCCAACAGTCCGAACGCCGACGGCTCGGGAACGTTCGTCACTAAAGCAGTAAGGCTGGAAACGGAAGAATTACTGACATTAGCAACGACATAAGCTGTATTCGCGTCAAGCGACTCGATTTTATCGCCCAGGGCTACACCCGAACTACCGAGAGTATAATACTCACCGTCCGATTTAAGAATTAGACCGCCTACAGTGTAATCAAGTCCGGAGATCTCCAAATTCACGTTTTGTGCTTTTTCGATATTCCAAGTCGTGCCGGCGAGTTTCTGTTCGTAATTTCCGCCGTTCGCCAATGCCGCCGTCACGGCGCCCGAATCCGAAAGCGTG
The DNA here is from genome assembly GCA_051884475.1 of Candidatus Spyradosoma sp. Classification (GTDB taxonomy): domain Bacteria; phylum Verrucomicrobiota; class Verrucomicrobiia; order Opitutales; family UBA953; genus Spyradosoma. The sequence continues at coordinate 3,478 of JBJEVP010000027.1, read as the reverse complement.
AACGTCACATCTCCGGTAAAAGACTGTCCCAAATTGTAAATTCCGTCGAGGAAGCTGTCGGAATCAAGGGTGATGTTTTTGATTCCCATTGCATCTTTCCCTAACGTCAACGTTCCGTTGACGGTCAGATTGCTCAACGAACCTTCCACCTCGGTCAAAGAGACCGTCTGTGCACTTCCGACGACAAGAGAAAGGTTATTCCCCACAAGCTTCGTAATCGTCAACCCCGTTAAATCTTTTTTGTTTTGCCCATTGTATTGAACCGTTATTTTCTGCCCATCATTGGCAGTCAGCGTATCAACGGTCCACTCCGTAATGTCCCCAGCTTCAATATTGAAGGAGTCTCCCTGCGATGTCGCGTCAATCACCTTATCGTTGTTGTCATCTTCCGTCTTGCCGTTGATGTAGTAGGTGCCACTATACCAACTGGCGAGCACGGACGACGCCGGAGCAAGCAACGCCAGCACCGCAAGCATTTTAAGTTTTTTGTTCATTCTGATGTAGTTTTATAGGTTAAAGAAAACGGAGTCCGGAGGGAACGGTTCCCGCCAAAGTCGGCTCAATTCTTGCGCGTTATTTTTCAAAAAAAAAAACACGACGCAAGCCTATAATGAAAATTTTTCAGAGCGTTCCCGCGCAGGGGCGAAAGAGAGCATTCGGATTATATGCGATTTCCCGTTCCCGCGAAACGTTTTTCTTCGAGAGAAAGCGCCGGGGAATCAAATTTCCGTTGTCTATCGGGGAAAAAAGCGGCAGACTGCTTTCTCCTTTTTTCTCATGTTCGAGTCTTTCGAGAACGCAGAGCCCTACTCCGCGCCGCAGCCCAAGCCGCGCGGGAACGGCGGCGCGCGGACGCGTCCCGCGGGAGCGCCGGGCGCGCCGGAAGACCGCGTTCCGCCGCACAATCTCGACGCCGAGCAGGGGCTTCTCGCCTCCATCATCATCGACGGCGGCGGGGACATTCTGAACGTCTGCGTGGAGAAGAAGCTGCGCCCGGAATACTTTTTCGGCACCGCGCACCAGGTGATTTTCGACGCGCTGCTCTCGCTCAGCGCGAACAACAAGGGCATCGACGAAATCACGCTCTGCGAGGAGCTGCGTTCCCGCGCGACGCTCGAAGCGGCGGGCGGAATCGTCTACGTCAACGAGCTCACGGCGCGCACGGAAACGACGGCGCACGCCGTGCACTGGCTCGAAATCGTCCGCGACGCGTATTTCCGCCGCAAGCTCATCGAGACTTCCCGCCGCACGGTGGAAGCCGCCTACCGCTCGGCGGACACGCTGGACAGCCTGCTGAACAGCGTCGAAAAAAGTTTTCTCGAAATCTCGCAGGACCGCATCCAGGAAAGCGCGCAGCGCATCGGGCAGGCGAACGGCCCGCTCGACGACGCGCTCACGATGATTTCGCGCATGGCGCAGAGCCGCGGCGCGATCACGGGCATTCCGACGGGCTTCAGGCAGCTCGACCAGATGACTTTCGGGTTTCACCCCGGGCAGATGATCGTCGTCGCCGCGCGTCCGGGCATGGGCAAAACCTCGATCGCGCTCAACTTCATCGAAGCCGCGCTGTTCGAGCGTTCCCGCCCGAACGGGCTGACCGTGCTGATGTTTTCTCTGGAAATGACGGCGCAGGACCTCGTTCTGCGTCTGCTCGCCTCCCACTCCCGCGTGAAGCTGCGCGAAGTGCAGAAGGGCTTCGCCAAGGCGGACGAACTCAAGAAGCTCGCCGCCGCGGGAACGGAGTTCAAAAACCGCAGGCTCTTCATCGACGACGTCGGCGGGCAGACGATTTCGGAGATGCGCGCGAAGGCGCGGCGTCTCCACTCCCGCGAAAAGCTCGATCTGATCGTGATCGACTACCTCCAGCTGATCAACGGCACGGACAACTCCGTCTCCCGCGAACAGCAGATCGCGGAGGCCTCTCGCTCCATCAAGGCGATGGCGAAGGAGTTCGGGATTCCGATCATCGCGCTCGCGCAGCTCAACCGAAAATCCGAAGACGAAAACCGCGCCCCGCGCGTGAGCGACCTGCGCGAATCCGGATCCATCGAGCAGGACGCGGACGTCGTCATGCTCATCGACAAGTCCCGCGGAAAAAAGGAGACCGAGGAGGAGGCCCGGATCGCCGGCGTGTATCAGCGCACGCTCATCATCGCCAAGCAGCGCAACGGCCCGGTCGGAGACGTCAACCTGATCTTCCACGGCGACCTCACGCTGTTCTCCGAACCCGAACTCCACGTCAAGGAGCCCAACGCCTAACCCCACGCCGCAATGAAATTTTCGGGATTCCGTCTTCCTTTTTCCAAAAAAGCGCCCGCGGGAGCGTTCCTGTTCGCGGCGGCCGCCGCGCTCGTCGCGGGAACGCCGCTTCCGGCCGGCGCCGAGACTCCCGCGCAGGAAAACGCCGCGTCCGCGAAAAAGCCCGGCGTTCCCGTCATGCGCAGAATCACCTACAGAATCGAGGGTCCGCGAAAGGTCAGCGCCGACGTCGCCGCCGCGCATCTTTCCCTGAGCGAAGGCAAACCGTTTCTGACCACGGACGTCGCGGAGTCCGTGCGCGCGCTCTACGCGACGGGGCTTTTCGACTACGTCGGAATCGAACCCTCCTACGATCCCGACGGCAGGACCGTGGACGCGGAAGTGACGCTCATCCCCCGCCCGATTCTCGCGGACGTCTATTTCCGCGGGAACAAGGCCGTGGGCGACGGCAGTCTCTTTTCCGGGGAGAACGACGACCTGCGCGGGAACGTGCGCAGGGGCATCGCCGCGTTTCACGACCCGCGCGAGGCGGACGACTCCCTCTCCGACCTGCCGGAGAAATCCTCGTCGTGGTTTTCCGGGCTTTCCGAAGAATGCGCGAGCGCCGGGCTGATCGCGGGAGCGCCGCTCGACGAGGCCGCCGTCAGGCGCGCCGTGCGCAAGATCCGCGAAAAATACCGCGGCAAGGACTATCCCTTCACGAACGTCTCCTACGAAATCCGGCGCGACGACGAGGCGGGAACGGCCTACGTCGTGTTCACCGTCGAGGAAAACCTCGAAACGCGCATCGCCTCCGTCGAATTCGTCGGCAACGAGACCTTTTCCTCCAAAGAACTGCGCGGGCTGCTGGACACCACGTCCTGGGCCTGGGGGCTGGACTTCACGGACTTCCCCGACCGCCTGTTCAAGTTTTCCTGGATCACGGACCGGGGCTATTTCAACAAGACCAAATTCGAGGCCGACGTCGAGACGCTGAGGAACTTCTACCTGAACAAGGGCTTCCTCGACGTGGAGATTCACCCGCCGACGGAATCGGAGCTCAGAATCGGCTACTCCGAAGTGAACAACGACGAGACGCTCGGCTACCTGCCGATCGAGATCGCGATCGTCGAGGGGCGCCGCTACACGCTCGGGAACGTCAGAATCCGCGGGAACAAGCTCGGCGAGACGCACCGCCGCTTCACGGAGGAGGGGATTCTCGCGATGCTCGCGAAGATCT